>DAIUDK010000054.1:12590-31232 GCA_036845725.1 Chloroflexota bacterium | reverse complement strand
ACGCCCGCACATCGCCGCCGGCCTGGTAATACTCCGTCACATCATTGCCCTCCGGTACTCTCACCGGCGTCACCCGCGCCGACAACGCCGCCAGGCGTGTGGCGTTTAGCGTCCCGGCCTTGTCCGCATCCAGCGCCGCGAAGATGTACGTGTACAGCAACAACTACGCCAACTATTATCCCGCCTTTGGCAATCGTCTCGGACGAAGGCGGCGCAGTCAATGTGATCCTGCGTCCGGAGGTATTCGCGGCACATCGCGGCGCTATGTAGCAGATTCATCGTGATCGAAGGGACGTTGCAGTGGCAGGACCGGGTGCGTAGTGTGGTCGGAGAGAGGGTATTGGCGGCGGAGCTTTGAACTGCGCTTTGTATCACTCGCTATTTTGTCTATTGACAATTTGTTAATAGTGATGTAAAATAGAGATAAATCAATCAGGACTGCTTGAGCAAAAAAGGAGGTGAGAACATGCCTGGATTCGATGGAACCGGACCACGTGGTGCGGGTGCAATGACTGGCCGCGGCCAGGGCTATTGCGCGGTTGCTTACCCTAGAGATAGCCAGCCGTATGGCTACGCCGGATTGCAGGGCAGGCCCGTAGGTGGCTTTGGACTTATGCGCTGGTTGAACCCTTTCCGCGCTTTCGGACGTGGTGTCCGGGGCGGTGGACGGGGACGGCGAGCGCGGTGGTAAAAAACAGAACACTTTTGAGGAGGTGAACGATGCCAGGTGGAGATCGTACTGGACCGCAAGGATTGGGACCGCGCACAGGGCGCGGCCTGGGCGACTGTGCACCTGCGGATCAGCCGCGGCCGGGCTTCGGTTTTGGCTTTGGCCTGGGGTTTGGCCGTGGGCGTGGCTGGCGCAACTGGGCGCGCGCCACGGGGCAACCCGGATGGCTGCGTTTCGGCGACTGGGGTGTATCCCCGGCGCCGGTAGACGAGTCCGCACTGCTCAAGACGCAGGCTGAACAATTGCAGGCGCAGTTGGATGCCGTGCAACAACGGCTGGCAGAACTCGGTAACGAGTGATGTGCTTCATACTTGCCGCCGCTGCTGTGTTTGTCGGGAGCGGCGGCTTTACCTGTTGATATGGCGAACACAACATCACCCACATTGACTTTCGGCCCGGTGCCTTCGCGGCGCTTGGGCCGCAGTCTGGGCATCAACCATATCCCGCCCAAGACGTGCACGTATGCCTGCGTCTACTGCCAGTTGGGGCGGACGACCTGCTTACAGGCAAAACGGCAGGCGTTCTACGCGCCGGAGACCGTGGTTGGCGCTGTGCGCGAAAAGGTCGCACAGGCTGCCGCGCGCGGCGAGTCGATAGACTACCTCACCTTCGTGCCGGATGGCGAGCCGACGCTAGACCTGCATCTGGGCGATATGCTGGCGGCGCTCAAACCCCTCGGCCTCCCCCTGGCCGTGATCACCAACGCCTCCCTACTCGGTGACACGGCTGTGCGCGAAGCGCTTCACCTGGCCGATTGGGTTTCGCTCAAAATGGACGCGGCCGCAGCAGCCGTTTGGCGGCAGATCGACCGACCGCACGGACGGCTGCGCCTGGCGGACATTCTCGAAGGGGCGCACGCGTTTGCCCGCGATTTCGCCGGCACCCTGGTCACAGAGACGATGCTGGTGAAGGGTCTGAATGACGCCCCGGAGACGCTTGCCGTGACCGCAGACTTTATCGCCGACTTGCGCCCAATCGTGGCTTGCCTCGGCGTTCCGACCCGTCCCCCGGCGGAACCGTGGGTGCGTGCGCCAGACGAATCCACGCTCAATCAAGCCTACCACATCTTCACGGACGTCCTCCCCCGTGTGGAACTCCTCATCGGCTACGAGGGTAACGCCTTTGCTGCAACCGGCGACGCCGTCACCGACCTGCTCAGCATCACCGCCGTGCATCCGCTGCGCGACGATGCGGTGATTGCACTGCTGGCGCGCTGCGGAACAACATGGGACCTTGTGGAGGGCCTTGTCGACGGTGGCGCTTTGATCGCCATACCGTACAATCAACACACATTCTATCTCAGAGGATATCAAAACGATGAACACTAACACACAGACTTCATCTCCACCTCCGGCGCCCGCCATCAAGCACGTTCTGGCCGTAATGAGCGGCAAGGGCGGCGTCGGCAAATCGACTACAGCGGCGTTGCTGGCGGCTGGATTACGCCGCACCGGTTGGCAGGTCGGCCTGCTGGACGCCGACGTCACCGGGGCCAGCATTCCCAAACTTTTCGGTATGCGTCAACCTCCCCTGGCCGATGCGCAGGGCATTCTGCTCCCGGCAATGACGCACAGTGGTATCAAACTTATCTCAGTCAATCTGATGTTGGAGCACGAAGACGACGCCGTTATCTGGCGCGGGCCGTTGATCTCCAAAATGATCCAGCAATTCTGGAACGACGTTGCCTGGGGCCAGTTGGATGCGCTGGTGGTAGATTTGCCGCCCGGCACGTCCGACGCCGCGCTGACCGTCTTGCAGAGCCTGCCTGTCACCGGTGTCATTATCGTCACCACGCCACAGGATTTGGCGGATATGATCGTCCGCAAGGCCGCCAATATGACGCGCCAGATCAACAAACCTATCCTGGGCGTGGTGGAGAATATGAGCTACGCCGTGTGCCCGCACTGCGACGCGCGCTATGATCTCTTTGGCGCAGGTCACGCAGCCACGCTCGCTGACGAATATGGCGTGCCCTTTCTGGGAGCACTGGGGCTGGAGCAGGGCCTGGCCCAAGCCTGCGATGCGGGACAGATCGAGACGTACCAGAGCACCGAATTTAACGCCATCCTGGAAACAATAATCCAACGGCTGGCTGCACTACAGTGAGGGCGACGATGCTCAAAACATCCTGGCGCTGCGTCGTAGTGCTGTGGTTAGGACTGTGGTTATTGTGGGGACATGCTATCCCGGTGGTTGCCGACGCGCCGGTCGTGCGTGCGGTAATGTTCTACTCACCGTCGTGCGGGCATTGCCATTACGTGATCACGGAAGTGTTGACTCCCCTTATGGAGGAATACGGTGAGCAATTGGAAATCATCGGCGTCAACACCGCCGATCCAGGCGGACAGGCACTGTATCAAGCGGCGATCACACAATTCAACATTCCCCAAGAACGTATGGGTGTGCCCACGCTTATCATTGGCGACAATGTGTTGGTCGGTTCCGGTGAAATCCCTGAACAACTACCCGGACTGATCGAGGACTATCTGGCGGAGGGCGGTATAGATTGGCCCGCGGTCCCGGGTCTGGTAGAGGCATTGGCGGCGAACACCACGCCCGAACCGGAGATGCCGGAAACGCCACTGCCTGAACAGGTCACCCCGCTACCCACACCGCCAGCTTCCGCTGCAACAGTAACACCGACCATCCCCGGCGTCGTCACCGATGACAGCGACTGGCGCACCCGCTTTGCCCGCGACCCGCTGGGCAATGGCATCTCCATTGCCGTGCTGTTAGGGATGATCGTCAGCGTTATCTATCAGGGCGTGGCACTGACCCGCGAGCCCAGTGCAGCCGCGCAACCACGCTGGCGCTGGGCCATCCCGCCGCTGGTCGTCCTCGGCCTGATTGTAGCGGGCTACCTGGCCTATGTGGAAACGCAGCAAGTCACCGCCATCTGCGGGCCGGTAGGTGATTGTAACGCCGTCCAGCAGAGCGAGTTTGCGCTGCTCTTCGGTTTCCTGCCCATCGCTGTGCTGGGACTGATCGGCTACATCGGTATCGGCGTGGCGTGGGCCGTGACGCGCTTTGGGTCTGGCCGGTGGGTGCATCTGGCGAAGCTGGCGCTGGTGGGCATGGCCTGGTTTGGCATAGCCTTCTCCATCTACCTGACCTTCCTGGAGCCGTTTGTCATCGGCGCGACGTGCGCCTGGTGTCTCACCTCGGCAGTGGTGATGACGCTGCTGTTTTGGGTGATCGCTCCGCTTGCGCGCCCGGCATTGGCTGCGGCGCAGACGTCCATCGATTAAAATCAACATTCAACTATCATTCACAAGGAGTATTCAATGACACTGTTACCCGACATCGTCAGTCAGGCTTGGGAGCAACGTGAAGGCCCCATCGTGCTGACCACAGTAGACCGCGAAGGTACGCCCAACGCGATTTATGCCACCTGCGTGAGCAAATTCAGCGCAGACACCCTGGTGGTCGCCGATAACTTTTTCAACAAGACCCGCGCGAACATTCTGGCGGGCAGCAAAGCCTCCCTGTTGTTCATTACGAAAGAAGGCAAATCCTACCAGGTGAAGGGGCGCCTGGAATATCACACCGAAGGGCCGGTGTTCGACGCGATGAAGCAATGGAATCCGGAGAAACTGCCGGGCCACGCGGCGACAGCCTTGAAAGTGGAACAGGTTTTTTCCGGAGGCGAACAACTGGCTTGAGAGTCTATGACGTGAGACTCCAGGCACATGAGAAAGTTGCTAGAGTTAACCATTGGAGTTACCATCCGGTCATTGCGCAGCGCCTGCAATGATCGGATAATATATAATTTCAAGGCGCACCACATCCCTAAGGAGGTATTGAATGGAAGAGCAAAATGAGACTACATTCGCTATGCCGCGCATCGGCGAGCCGGCCCCGGCGTTCAAGGCCGTGACAACCCAGGGCGAGATCAACTTCCCGGAGCAATATGCCGGCAGTTGGGTTATTCTATTCAGTCACCCCGCCGATTTCACCCCCGTCTGCACGTCAGAGTTTATGACCTTTGCGTCAATGGAGGGGCAATTTGCCCAGGCGAACTGCAAACTGGTCGGGCTGTCGGTGGATGGCTTGTACAGCCATATTGCCTGGCTGCGCACCATCAAGGAGAAGATTGAGTACAAGGGCATGAAAAATGTCGAGGTGCGCTTCCCCTTGATCGAGGACATCACGATGGAAGTTGCCAAGAAGTATGGCATGATCCAGCCGGGCGAAAGCAACACCAAGGCGGTGCGGGCGGTGTTCGTGATTGATCCCAAGGGGGTTATCCGCACCATCCTCTACTACCCCCTCAGCCTGGGCCGGAACTTTGACGAACTGTACCGGGTGGTCGTCGCACTGCAGACTGCCGACGCCTTCAAGGTCGCTACGCCAGCTGACTGGCGACCGGGAGATGATGTCATTGTACCGACGGCCGGTTCCTGCGGTGTTGCCCAGGCGCGCATGGAGAGCAAGCAGGAGATGACCTGTCACGACTGGTTCTTCTGCACCAAAAAGATTACCAAAGAGCAGGTGTGGGACGCGGTTTTGAAGAAGTAGCCGCACGGCTAAAACAGAAATCGCCGCCAGTTGAATCGCTGGCGGCGTTTTTTTATGATTGGCATTTGCATACAACAATTCACCCCCCAGATTTAACCATTCACGCAATTACAAGATTTCAACGATACCTTTTCCCCCATCCACCCGCACGCGGTCGCCGCTCTTGAGGCGCATCGTCGCGTTCCCACAACCCACGACGGCGGGGATGCCCATCTCGCGGGCGACGATGGCAGCGTGAGAGAGCGGCGCGCCCACGTCGGTGACGACGGCGGCAGCGCGTGGGAAGAGCGGCGTCCACCCAACGTTGGTCTTCATGGTGACGAGGATTTCCCCGGCCTGGAATTGGTCGCTCTCCTCAGGCGTTTCCAGTTTGCGCACGATACCTTCAACGACACCGGCGGCCCCAGCAAAGCCTCGGATGCTCTCGACGCGCGCAGCTTGCGCCGGAGCATGCGCGTTGTAGATGTCGCTGCGCCGGTTCGGGTCGGCCGCCCACGCGAACGGGTCGAAGCGCCCGACGATGAGAGCGGGATAGGGCGGCAACGCTGCGTACCGCGCGTGAGTTTCGCGCCGGGCAGGAATCCACACAACGGCGCTTTCATTTCCGGAGAGAACGTCCTGGATTTCGTTGAGCGACAGAAAGAAAACATCGTCGTTCAGGCCGGTGAGCGCGCCCACGCGCAGCGCGAAGGTGCGCACCACGCCGATGACGCGCGTAGCCTCGGAACGTGTCGCCTCGCGGAGGTGAGCGGCTTTCGCCATCTGCATCAAATGGCGTTCCATAGTTTTCGCTTTGCGCGGATAGCGCGCCACAAAACGCGCCCAGGCTGCATCGAAGGCAGCGCGCTGGCTGGCGAGCATCGCGTCTACGTCCACCGGCGCTTTGGCGAAGTCTGCCAACTGCCGGTCAAGCCACGCCGGATCCTCTGCCGGGCGCGGAAAGGATAGTTCCATTTCGTGCGGGCCGCGATGTCCGTAGTGTTGCAGGTAAGCTTCGCACGTCATTTCCCCGCGCGACACCTTTGACAGCCCCATCGCCGGGCCGAGGCTTGCCAAACCGCCCTCACCGCGCAAATTGGAGAGCAGCGCGTTGGCGTCAACTTCATCCACCAGGTTGAGGAGCTGGCGGCGCAGTGCCCCGGTTGGTCCGGAAAACTGTGCTGTCACAGCGCGCAGCAGACGGCAGGTGCGTTGGAAATAGGGCAGCAGTTCATCGCGCCACAACGAGATTAGCGCAGCTTCATCCTGTGTTGTCTTGATGCGTTGGTGCATATCGACACACCAATCGGTCGCCATATCCAGGAATGACTGGGCTTGCCGGGCATAGACCCGCATCTGTTTACGGACGGTGAACAGGCCAGGGAGGTATATTTTGAGTACTGTCCCGAAGGAAAAGGAGATGGTAGGGATCTCGATGTCTTCAGGAATACGTCCGAACAGGTTCTCTGAGCGGCGCAAGGCTTCCCTGGGATTGAGGCCGAAAACACGGCCAAAGGAGGCGGTTATGCTCAAATTGACGTAGGGTCGCCCGGCGATGTTGCCTGCCAAGGGGTAGTTACCGGGGAGTTGGACGGGGACGACCTGGGCAATGTACATCTGCCACATCGACCAGGTGCAGGGCGTCATCACGTCGGAGATGGCCTCGGCGAAGTTGGCGTTGGTCCACAGGAAGTCGCCGGCCAGGCTGTCGTTCCACTCGCCGGTGAGCGCGCCATTGTTCCTGGTATAAGAAGATTGATTCTCTGCCATTTTGTCACCTAAAAGAAAACGAAGTATCGTGGAATCTTTCGCATATAATCTCGGTAGGTATCCCCATACTGTGCCAGGCAAGCTCTTTCTTCGCCCAGGATGCGGAAGTGGTAGCACACGACCGTGACCATGAAGAGCAAGAATGCGATCCACGAGCCAATCACGAAGCACAATCCCAGGAACATGACAATCAGCATCACCCACTGCGGGTTGCGAGAAACTTTATACAGCCCCTGAGTGATGGGGTGATTTGCGGGCGTGTTGCGAAAGTTGAACAAGGCGACCACTAGGCCACTCAGACCCAGGACAAAGATCACGGTCCCGAGCCAGAATACGGGCGTGTTCGCGTTTAGCGGCGTGAGAGCCACCAGCACGGTAATCACCACGGAGAACACTTTGCCAACCCGCGTGAGGGTTCTTTGTGTTGGTGTCCAATTGGATGTGTCATACAGTCGCGCAATAACATCTTTGGGAAATGATTTGACCACGCCGCCAAAGACAATGCCGAAAACGACCAGGAAAATCCACCCGTTCAACAGACCGATCGAGAGTTTGGGAAATAGTTGCATAGTTCACCTCCACACTAAAAGAACACAAAATACCGGGGCACGCGCTGCACATAGGCCCGGTACGAATCTCCGTATTGCTTCAAGCAGATTTCTTCCTCCGCCACAAGCCCGAAGTGGCTGAGAATTCTGGCTATGGCGAGCGCGATGAGCGCGGTCCACGAGCCAATCGCAATACAAGCCCCCAAGAGCACCGTAGAAGCCATCACGATTTGAGGATGGCGGGAGATGCGGTAAAGTCCCTGGGACACAGGTTGGCCGAAGGGCGTGTTTTTGAAGTTGAGCAGGGCAACGAGCAACCCCACCAGTCCCAGGGCAGCTATGATAGCGCCAACGGTGAAAACGAAGGTTCCAAGCTTCAGTGGCGTGAAAACAATCAGAAACAGGGTCACCAACGCGCATAGCTTACCGATCACGGTGAAAACGACCTGCTTCTGGCTCCAGCCAGAGCGGTCAAAGAGCCGCTTGACCACGTCCTTGGGGAAAACCAGGAAGCAGATGCCGTCGACTAAACAGAGCAATCCCAGGAAAATCCAGCCATTGAGCAGTCCAAATCTTAGTTCAGGAAACAGTTCCATTTGTCTATCCCTCCCATTTGATCAAAATCAGGCCCTCTGGCCTGGTTTCAGCGACGATACAGGCCGTGTTGCCCATCGGCTGCTGCAAAACGAAATCGGAATCGGCATTCGCCAGCACCAGTGGCAGCATACAGCGATACAGGCCGCCGTGTCCTACCAACACGATGTTGGCCGGAGACTCTCCGTATTCGGCGATCAGGCGCTCAATGAAGGGAACAAACCGGTTGCGGATTGCGATAAAGCTTTCGCCGCTCTCGATGCGTCGTTCCCAATCCTTTTGATGAACCCAAGCGTCAAAAACCGCGAAGTGTAGCTGCCACGCGGCCTCGTCGGCCCGGCCTTCCAGGATGCCGCAATCGTACTCACGCAACGCGTCGGTGATCTCGTAAGGCAGACCGAGCGTACCGGACAAAATCTTCGCCGTCTGTACGGCACGCATAATCGGGCTGGTAAACAGCCGCGCCACGGGAATGTTTGCGAGCCTTTGCGCCAGGGCTGCGGCCTGTTCCCGGCCCTTTACCGTGAGTGGATGTTTGAATCCCCGGTTCGAGTGCTCGCGCAGAAGGTTGGCCTCGCTCTCGCCGTGGCGTGTGAAATAGATGTTCACGACTCACCATACCCCTGGCAACAACCGATACCGTGTCCTGTGAGCATACTCCGCATAGCCGGGCAGCTCTTGCTGAAGCGTCTTGTCTTCCAGCGCGGTGCGGATGACGAACAACAGCGCGCCGATACCACCCGGAATCAGCGCCCACCACGAACCGAGCATCAGCGGTGCGGCGATGTGATGCAGAATCCCGCCGACGTAGCCCGGATGCCGCACGAAGCGATACGGTCCGCCCGTTTCCACCGTGTGCCCGCGGTCGCCCTGGATGCGGATCACGCCGGAGAAGAACTTGTTTGCTGCCATCGCCCAGTCGGACAGCGCGATGCCCCCGACCATCACCAGCAGCGCCACAACTTGCATCACAGGCGGGAATGTCTTACTCCACGCCTTGCCATGATCGAATCCAGCGACGATGTACACCGCAATCGGCATCAACAAGGCTGCCACGCTGGCGAGAATGATGTCCCAGCCCTTGCTCCCTTCCTGCGGCTTGGAGCGTTCCGACAGCAAATCGCGCGGCAGGATCAGGGTCAGAATCACCTGGTTGATGATATAGATGGCCAGATAGACCCATCCCATACCCCAACGCCAATCGCCGGATGGGGCGAACAAAGCGAGGCCGAAAATCACCGTGTACACGATGCTCTTGAAAATCCAACGGGCGACGCCTCGAGCAATCTCGGCTGATTGTTTGGTCATTGTCATTCCTCCTCGAAGATTAAAGTTATTGCCCCAGGCGCGGCAGCAAGCGCCCGGTGTGTTGCATATAGGTTTGATACACGTCGCCGAACTGCGCAACCATCATCGCCTCTTCCTTGGGAATCCGCGCGCCAATCACGACGACGGCAATCACAACCAGGCCAAGCATCAACGCATTGGCGGAGAGCAGGCCAAGTCCAATGAAAAAGCTGAATAAGACAGTGTACATTGGATGGCGAACCCAGCGATAGGGACCGGCTGTGATCAGGGCATGCGATTCTTTGAATTGTAGATTGGTAGACCAGTGCCGGCCAAGCGTGGCATGCACCCAAACGAGCAACGGCAGGCTCACGATCGTCAATCCTGCACCTAGCCAGCGTATCCAGGTTGGGAGAGTCACAACAAAGAGTTGCATCCACGTGGGATTGATGGTGTATAGGATAAACGCCGCCATCATCCAGAGAAACAAGAGCAGCCGCAAAACAATGCTCCACAACCCTTCACGTTCAACAGCCTCTTTCTCGACAAACCAGCTACTCTCATCCCGTCGCCGTATCTTCCAACCGAAGTAAAGCCTGATCGCAAGGACGGCGACAAACGTTGTGAAGAAGATAATCCGAAAAAGTGTTTCGTTATTCATTCGAAGTCCTCAGCTCTCCTGTGTAGAAATTCACTCAACACTGCGTGATAAGCCTCGCGCTGGACAACGCCCACCCAATGCCCGCCACTCTCAAAGATATGCGTCTGCACACCGGGATAGGTGGCGATAAGCGCAGCCCGCTCCTCGGCGGTGAAGCCCCGGTCGTCCTCGGCGGCGATGAACAGGACTTTGCCCAGCCTTTCCACCGGCTCGAAGACGCGATAATCATCCGCGTGGATCACCATATCGGCCAGCAGGTTGAACTGCCCCACGAGCGAGGCTTTGGTATGGTGCAGCGCAAACAGCTCCTCGAAGTAAGCCGTCATGAACGTACTTTCGTCGGAATTGACGTCCGCTAACATCTGGCAGATCTTGGGCATGTAAACGGCGCGGATGTAGCCATCCGGCATCCATTTGAACATGGCGAAGCCCAGTTTGGCGCGCCGGGCGTTGCGCGCAGTGTAGAGGCCAAAACCCGACAGCGCCAGTTTGTCCACTCGCTCTGGATGGCGGCGTACCAGGACGTGCGCGACCGCCGCACCCATCGAGTGGCCGAAGACGTGCGCTCGCGCGATGCCCTCTGCATCCAGCAACTTGACCAGGCTGTCTACCAGGTTACCCATCGTACCTACGGCGGGATAGGAAGGCGATAGCACGCGGTAACTCTCCGCGTATCTCAAAATGGTGTCGAATGCTGCTTCGCCGACGCTCAGACCACCGCCGAGCAATAACAGCGCCTCATCCCCCTGCCCGGCGGCGATATATTCCCACGGAACACCCTGGAGAGTGACGCGCTTGTAGGGATGGGCAGCGCGAAAGTTGAGCAGACGCTCTTTGTACACCGGTTTCACATTTGCGTAAATCTCGTCAAAGGTGGGGTTGCTTCTCCGTTTTCCCATATCGCCCTCCGTTAAGCTTCGTTCAATCCGTTGAGAAAATCGTTGATCACGGCACGGTACGCATCCGCCTGCTCCCACGAGGTCGCGTGCCCCGTTCCTTCGAAGAGATGAACTTGCGCCTGCGGGTAGAGCCGCTTGAAATCCTCGCGCACTTCTTCCGGCGTGGTGCGGTCGTTTTCGGTCATCATAATCAGGATACGGCCAGGCCAGTCGACCAGATCATCCGGCGTGAAACGATAAGCTTCGTAGTCCACCGTGCGCGCCAGGATGCTGAGGATGTCCGCTTTGCTCAAACAGACACGCAGCAACTCGGCGTAGATACCGAACTGCAACGCCATATCCTGCGTCTTCTCCGGCATGAGCCTGTTCAGACTGAGACTCAGCATCCGGCGCAGCGCGCCAGCGGGCAGTAACTTTGCCAGGCGCAGCATCCGTTGCAACTTCACCGTTCCCTCATCGTCGGGATAGGTTGGCTGTGTGTGAGAGAGCACGAGCGAGGCCGTCATTGCCGGGTAGCGCCGCACGAATATCTGCGCGACGAAGCCGCCATACGAACCGCCCTGGACGTGCGCGCGCTCGACGCCCTCATGCCGCAAAATCCCGGCGAGACCGTCGCAAAGCGCGTCCATCGTATTCACCGGAGGATAGCGCGGCGAGATGATGCGATGCGTCTTCGCAAAGCGCAGCAGGTGATGCCAATCAAAGTAGGGGATGGCAAGCGCTCCGGTCAGCATCAGGCGTGCCTCCGGGCCACTGCCGAGATCGTAGTATTCCCACGTGACACCACCCACCGTGACGTGTTTGAAGTCGTGTTCGATGCGGAACTGGCGATACGGCTCAAGCTGCGCCAGAGGAACATCCCGGTAAAGCTTAGCGATTTTGGGTTCCAGCATAAAGTCCGCCATTTCTCACTCTCTTTGTTAGAAGATTTAGAAGATTTAGAAGATTCTTATTTGAATAACCGCGCAATCAACGTGATGCCCAGAGCTACCAACAACAGCCAGATCGCCACGATGACGACGGCAGCGGCGCGGTTGACCGGTTTGCTATTCGCCAGCGACTCCTGCGCTCTGGCCTGGCTCTCCGCCATCACCTCTGGCGGGATCATCTTGAGCGCCAGCCAGATGCCAAACGGGACGAGTATCAGATCATCCACATACCCCAACACCGGGATGAAGTCCGGAATCAGGTCGATAGGGCTGAACGCATAGCCCACCACGACGGCAGCGACAATCCGCGCGTACCACGGTGTGCGTGGATCGCGGTAGGCCAGGTAAAGCGCGTAAGTTTCACCTTTGAGCCGCCGCGCCCGCTGCTTCCATGCTTCCATATCCGCAAGATCCGGTTCAATCCGTTGAGGATTTTCGTCCCCTGAACAGCCACATCCCGACAGTGACGATTGCCGCCAGCGCACCCGCGCCGATCCACACGCCGCGCCAGTCCATTGGAATTACCTGGCTGCCGTCCGGCATCAGCGGCGTCTGAGGATCGAGATACGGGTAAAGCCGGTCGATGTTAGGCGTGGACACATTGGTCGTACGCGCGAGCGTGAGAAATTCGTCCGTGAGATGCTTGATCTCGTCACGGGCAGCGTTGGCGTGCCTGACGAGTGCAATGTCCATTTTAGGATCAGCGGCCCAGCGACGTAACAATGGGATCAGGATAGGTTCCGGCAGCACAGCAAACATCCACAAGCTCCGCGGCGTGAGTGGCAGCCCTTGCGCCCGCAGCACGCGAAAACCTTCGTGCATTGCGCGCGCCATCAACACCAGCGCGTCCCGCGTGCGGATCAAGCGCATCCGATCCGTCCCGCAGGCATAGAGCGCCGGTCCAATCGAGGGCATCAACAGCGCGACGTGATACTTGTGCCAGGCGTCCATGTCTATGCGAATCTCTGCCTTGAAACCCGGCGTGGTATCGAAAACAGCAGCGATGCGCCGCGTGCGTTCTGTGATGCTCCCATCCACTTCGCCGAAGGGAATGGCAGAAGGCTCTTCTTCTGTGCCTGTCAGACAATGGATGACGTGCCCGTCGCGGTATCCGGCGGAGGCCGGGAAGCCGGTCAGCACCCGTTCCTTGCCCAACGCCTCCACCAGCGCATCCGGGCCGGCAGCGTTGTTCATCAAGAAAAGGATGTTCGGCACGCGCGTGTTCGCTGCCAGAATTGGAAGGATATCCAGCGCGTTGTTCTTGCGCATGATGACCATGACCAGGTCGTAGTCATCATCCGGCGCAAACTGCGCGACGACATTGACCCGCGCCGTCACCCACTCGTCGTTGGCGATGTTGTGGATCACCACACCGTGCTCGCGCAAGTCGGCCAGGCGTTGTCCCCGCGCCAAAATCGAAACATCGTGCCCGCCCTGGTGGAGCTTTACGGCGAATATGCTGCCCAATGGGCCTGCCCCGTAGATTAAGATTTTCATTTTGGACCTCCTAATTGTCATCAAGAATCATGTGCACTGATCCGTAATTCGCTGATTCTGGATTCTTCAACACTCAACCCGACTCTCCAGCGCGCGTGTGAACAGCTCCCGGTCTTCCTCCTGGATGATGGTCAATGCCTGATCGCCGAGCATAGTGAGTAATTGCGGCAGATACAAATCCGTGCGCAGGTGATGTTCGGCGATGAAAACCAGGAGCGAGTTGCTCGTCCACGACGCCCGCGCCTGTGAAGCCGTCAGCCATTCACCGACGAGCACTTCTTCTCCATCGATGACGAGGATCAGTCCCAGTCCTCGCGCCTGCGACAGCGTCTCTTCGGAGACGTGCGCGACGATCACGCGGCAGCTTGGAAAGTCAATATCCTCTGTGGTGTAGATGACGACCCGCACACCACGCTGCACAGTTTCTGCCAATACGTCTCGCAGCGCCGGGAACGTGGAAGGGAATAGTGCAATGTAGACGCTTTCCTGTGCCTGGACAAGCATCTCTTCAGCCTTGGCGAGGATGTTCTCATGGCCTTCGATGTTCCAGACGTAGTCCAGGTCCGAGGCCGCGCCAAGTGCCGTGAGATCATCTTGCAACGAACCGATCAATTCTTCTTGCTCGCGTTGGAGTTGCGCGAGGAACTCCTCCGGCGGAACCGGCGCGTACTTCATCCCTCCCTCGACCCGCAAGGTCATCGCTGCCCCGCGCGCCGTCAGTTTGCCCATGGCCTCGTAGATCATCGAACGGGGGACGCTGGACAGCTTAGCCAGTTGGTAGCCCGTGACGGGGCTTTCGTGCAGCAGCCCCAGGTAGGCCTTGGCTTCGTATTCTGAGAACCCCAACCGCGTCAAACGGTCGATCAAATCTGTTGTCAAGATCGCACCTCCATAGTAGTTATACCTATAACTAAGGCGTTATAAAAATAACTACTAGTATTCTACATCTACTTTCCGGGATGTCAAGCCTTTGTGTGAACAAAAAAGGGGATTTGGGCTAATTTGTGCCCAAATCCCTTTGATGTCGGGTAGGATTGGCTGGCAGACGTTATGTGCCGGCTGCCGCTTCAGCCTCCCACTCCGCAAGGAAACACTCGTGGGCGGCGACGACGGCGTCCAGTTTCTTGGTTTCCAGCACCCCACGTCCGATCCAATCGTCGCCCTGGCGGGTGTAGGCGTCCTTGAGGAATTGCCGGATGTCCTCTGGGGCGAAAGTGGGATCGGTACGCAGGCGCTCCTCGAGGTGCGAGTAGATCGCTTCAAACGTCTGCCGGTAAGTTTGTTGAGGGAACTCGTCGCTGTCACATACGGGCAAGACCATCAGCTACACTCCTTGTTTGCGCGCCGCCCGCGCCATGAAACGCTCGCAGTCGATGATAAAGCGTTCGTGTTCGCCTTCACCAATTTTCTCCACGTCATCCCAGGCTTCCACGCGGAAGCACACGCGCGGCAGCGCCACGTCGGTCACTTCCACACAGACGCGGACAGCCATCCCGACCGGCGTGGCCGCCAGGTGACGGATGTCGATGCCTGTGCCCACCGAGCTTTGCCCTGGCTCCAGGTAGGGCGTGAGCATTGTCTGCGCCGCGTTTTCCATCAACGCGATGAGGTGCGGCGTGCTCAACACCGGGGCCAGACCGCTGCCGTAGACAGCGGCGGTGTCGCTCTCCACGACAACGTGCGTGATTTCGTTCGTCAACCCAGGTTCGATGGGCATACACATTCCAGAGAATCAGCGAATCAAGAATCAGTGAAAACCTGTTCCCGATTCACCGATCCCCAATCACCGGTTACCGCTCCCCAATCACCGCGCCAGAATGGGAACGATGAAGCCAAACAGACACCAGACATCCAGAGCGGCTAACACGAGTAATAATCCGCCGCCGAGGAGAACGTGCCAGGTTTTAGGGACGAGAGCAGCGACCGGCAACGCGATCATCGCCGCGCCGAACAACGCCATCGACCAGAGTGGCAAGTCGCCGGTCAGCAGGCCCACAACCCCCACCACGACCAGCGCGAGCAGTATACACAGCGCCGTGATCACGGCTAACTTGCGATGGAAAAGCATTTGAAGCCGTAGTGAAAACGTGGTAAGATTGGGATGCGATGCAAACATTTCTCCTGACTACCAAGCTCTACATCCCGTCGCCACATCCCAACCTGGTGAAGCGCCCGCGACTGACCAGACGGCTGGACGAAGGGGTGCGCCTGGGCCACAAGTTGACCCTCATCTCCGCCTCCGCCGGTTCCGGCAAGACGACGCTGCTCAGCGAATGGGCGGCAAACTGCAATCTCCAATTCTGTTGGCTCTCCCTCGACGAGGACGATAACGACCCCGCCCGTTTCTGGGCCTATGTCATTGCTGCGCTGCGAACGATTTGTCCAGAGGCCGGACAGTCCGTGCTACCGATGCTCGAAGGGCCGCAGCCGCCGCCCGCCCGCGCCATCCTCACACCCTTGCTCAACGAGGTCGCTGCGCTTTCTGCTCCCGTCATCCTCGTTCTGGATGACTATCATCTCGTCACCACAGGGGCCGTCCATGACGGCGTCGCGTTTCTGCTTGAACACCTGCCGCAACAACTGCACCTCGTCATCGCTACCCGTGCCGATCCGGCACTGCCCATCGCCCGACTGCGCGCCCGAGGACAGTTGACTGAGCTGCGTGCTGACGATCTGCGTTTCACCAGCGAGGAAGTCGCCGCGTTCCTGAATGAGGCGATGGGATTGAACTTGCAGCCACGGGACATTGCCGCGCTCGAGGCTCGCACCGAGGGCTGGATCTCGGGCTTGCACCTGGCGGCGCTATCGATGCAGGGACGTGAGGACGCGCATGCCTTCGTCGAAGCGTTCACCGGCGGCCACCAGTACATCATCGAATACTTGATCGAAGAGGTCTTGGGCCAACAACCGGAGCCGGTACAGCGCTTTCTGCTCCAAACGTCGATTCTCGACCGGCTGTGCGCATTGCTGTGTGATGCTCTTACGGGACAGGGGGATGGCGCTGACACATTGGAACATTTGCAGCGAGACAATCTCTTTACCATCCCCCTAGACGACGAGGGACTCTGGTATCGCTATCACCACCTGTTCGGCGATCTGCTGCGCAAACGGTTGCAACAGGCCACCTCACCGGAACAGCTTTCTGAACTACACCGCCGCGCCAGTCAATGGCATGCGGAAAACGGCCTGCTTGAGCAAGCGGTCAAGCACGCGCGGGCGGCAGGGGATTTCGAACGCATCGCACAGATCGCCGAGCGCGCTGCTGGGGACAGCCTGCTCGACGCCCGGCTGACGGCGCTGCTGCGCTGGGTGGATGCATTGCCACAAGACGTGCTGCGTTCCCATCCCCGCTTGCAGATCTACCGCGCCTGGGCGTTGTATATGAACGGCCATCTTGAAGCCGCGCAGCAAGCCCTGGGAGATTGTCGCCGGGCATTGGAGACCCTGCCACCCTCCCTGGAAAACGACGCTATGCGCCGCGCATTGACCCGCCTGCTGGATATCATCGGCATGATCGCGCAGGGCTTTCTGTACGGTGTGGACAACAAGATCGAAGAGGCCATCCGGGTGTGCAGCCAGGCGCGCGATATGGCACTGGAGGACGGTCACGTTTTCCTGGCGGCGCAGGCTACCGAAGGGTTGGCGTTGGCGCACTATTACCAGGGCCGCCTGCGAGCGTCCGCCCAGTCCTGCCAGCAAATGATTGACTTGGCGCCGCAAAACGCGGCGCAGGCGCCTCTGGCCGCGGCGGGTTACGTCGAGTTGGCGGGCATCCATATCGAGTGGAACGACCTGGAAAAAGCCGCCGGCTTATTGGACAAGGCGCTGACGCTGTGCCGCGAGTGGGATATCCTCCAGACGCTGAACGAAGCCTACACCGCCCAGTCCCACCTTCTACAGCTCAAGGGAGATATCGACGGAGCCTGGGAGGCGCTGGAGAAAGCTCGCGAGTTCAGCTCTATGGAAGGCGACACCTCCCTGGTCAACTTCCGGCTGTCCACGCAGGAAGCGCGCCTGAACCTGGCGGCTGGAGAGCCTGAAAAAGTCGTGCGCTGGGTGAAGGGAACGCTGGCGGCCTTCTCATCCGGTGAAGGACTGCCCGCTGCCTTCGTCGTGACCTTGCAGACGAACCTGGCGCGGGCCTACCTGGCCCAGGACGAGGCAGAAGAGGCGTTGGCCGCGTTGGAGCCGCTCCTGGCGCCTGCCGATGCCGCCGGAGCCTTCCTGCACGTCATCGAGATCTGTGCGCTCAAGGCGCTGGCCCTGCATGCCCTGGGTGATACATCCGCCGCACTGGCCTCACTGGAGCGGTCGCTGGCGCTGGCCGAACCGGAAGGCTTCGTGCGCGTGTACCTCAACGAAGGCGCGCCGATGGCAGCCCTGTTGTGCGAAGCAGCGGCGCGGGGTATCTGGGCAGAATACACCGACAAGTTACTCGCTGCTTTCGAAGTGTGGGAGTATGAACGTATGGGAGAAGCCCCCACACTCCCATACACCCATACCCCCACACTCCCCGACCTTCTCACCCCTCGCGAGCTTGATGTCCTGCACTGCATTAGCCAGGGCCTCTCCAATGAGGACATCGCCGAGAAACTCGTCATTGCGCTGAACACGGTCAAGCGGCACACCAGCAGCATCTATGGCAAGTTAAGCGTCAAGAGCCGCACGCAGGCCATCGCGCGAGCGCGCGAACTTGGCTTGCTCTCCACTTCCCACGAATAACACTTTCGAGTCATTTCCTCCTTATCGCAAAATTGACCCTTTTGTGTGGCGACAATCTCGCCTCTATCGGCTATACTGACGTTGAAAGAGGCGATATTCTGCATGCCCATTGAGGGAGAGGCCAAGATGCAACAACCGTACTACGAGATCCGCGTCGAGGGACACCTGGCAGTCGGGTGGTCCGACTGGTTCGAAGGACTGATCGTCCGCCAGGAAGCCAGCGGTGAAACCGTCCTCTGTGGTCTGCTGGATCAGGCCGCGCTGCACGGTGTCCTGGCCAAGGTCCGTGACCTGGGGCTCGTGTTGCTAACAGTACAACGCATGGATAGGGGATGAGGGACATGGGAATCATGCAAGCGATGTTCGCACAGTTCCGCAAACCGACCGGATGGATGGCGAAATTCGCCGCTCTGGGTATGAACAGGGAACACGAGAAAGTCTGGCGTTGGGGGCTGGAGCATGTCGCCATCACACCCGACACTGTGATTCTCGACGTGGGATGTGGCGG
>DAIUDK010000054.1:0-12490 GCA_036845725.1 Chloroflexota bacterium | reverse complement strand
TGGAGCATGTCGCCATCACACCCGACACTGTGATTCTCGACGTGGGATGTGGCGGAGGCGGCGCAGTCAAGATTCTGGCCGAGGTCGCGTCCGGCGGCAAAATCTGCGGCGTCATAGCACAGAAATAGAGGGGAAATCGAAAATGATAGAAAAAAAGGTAACACCATCGTATAGCAACTGGGTATCCACTAAGTTCATCGTCGCCCCGCTTCTGATGGGCGCACTCTTTCTTGGATTGATACTCGTCTGGTCGGGATTCGCCATCCTGGCAACGCTGTGCCTCCTGACCGGCATTTACTTTGTGTACGCCCGCCATGCCTTCTCACCACACGGCAGGAATATCCAGGCCAGGCTCTGGGAGGTAGTGCTGGATCGCCTCGATTGGGATGGCAAAGGCCAGGCGCTCGACATCGGGTGCGGCAATGGCCCACTGACCGTCACCCTGGCTCAGCGCCATCCCGATGGGCGGGTGACCGGCATCGACACCTGGGGCAAGGCGTGGGACTATTCGAAGGCGGTCTGCGAGCGCAACGCAGAGGCCGCTGGCGTTGCCGGGCAGACGGACTTTCAAAAGGCCAGCGCCTCTGAGCTGCCCTTCGAGGATGGGACCTTTGATGCGGCGATCAGCAACTTCGTGTTTCACGATGTGAGCGACACCAGGGATAAACGTGTGCTCGTGCGAGAGGCTCTGCGGGTGGTCAAGAAGGGCGGCCGCTTTGCCTTTCACGACTACTTCGCGGTCAAGGCGCTGTACGGTGAGTTGGACGACTTGCTGGAGACGATCAAGGGCTGGGGAGTCGCCGAGGTCGCATTCGTGGACACCAGCATGTCCGACTTCATTCCCACCACACTGAAACTGCCGTTCATGCTCGGCAACATCAGTCTCATCTACGGGACAAAGTGAGGTCGGGGCGCTGACGTCGCCGGGCTATCTGTATCAACAGTATCCCGACCGCCGCCATCAGGAGCAGCGTTCCCACCGCCCAGGGTAACTCCGCAGCAACCCGGTTCGTCGCGCCGATGTTGACCGCGAAGTCAATCATCACCCCCACGCCGTGGAAGAAAGGCCAGATAATCCACAAGTTGTGCGTGATGCTGAACACCGACTGGTACATCACGCCTACCCAGAATAGCTTCCACACCGCGCCAAGCGGGTCGGCTTCCAGCGGCAACTGCGTCCCGGTGTGCCAGGTCACGTAGATGAGCGACGTGAGGAAAATGGCCGGAACCATCCCGAACGCTTTGTCCAGTCTTCTGTGAATAAAGCCGTAGTACAAGAATGCTTCAAATAGCCCGCCCGCGCCGACCAGGGCGACGGCGGCTTTGGCGAAATCGCTCCAGTGGATCGCGGCCAGGTCCGCCTCGAAAATGATGATCAGGCTCATCAAGGCGGCCAGGATGCCATTGATTGCCAGGCTCAGCCCCAGCTTTTCTCGCGTCAGCCCCAGGTCGCTGAGCTTGCCGCGTTCGACCAGCAATACATACCCCCACGGCAGCGCGATGCCGCACACGACGTAAATGCCGAGCCGGTGGATCAGCTTCGCCGCCAGCGAATCCGGCCCGACGAGCAGCATGGACGCGCTGAGCGCGAACGCCAGCGCGCCCACGCCCACCGCCGCCCACGTGTCACGCGTCGGCTGCCACCGAAACGTGAAAACCGCCTTGCGCCGCACGATCGCGACAATGATAAAAACAATCAGTCCCATAAAAAACTGTTCCATGTCACTTCCCTCGGAATACTTCCAACTCTGGATGCCGCACAGCCTCTTCGTAGATCGGCCCGCGCGCCACAAACCCCAATCCATAACAACTGCCGAGCACGGCCAACAACCGCGCCCCCGGCATCACCGGTATTTCCGGTGGCAGCACGATGTACTCGTCACCGAAAAGACCGCGCCCCAGTTCTCGCAGCCCCACGCCGCCCCGCTTCGCGTCGCTCTCTGCTGTGAGCTGCAGAGTGCTGATCGCAAACCCGCCCGACGTGCGACTACCCGCCACAAAGATCGCCACCTCTCCCGCCTCAAAGCCGTACTTGCGCCACGCATCAGGTGGGATGGTGATCTTGCGTTCTGCTCCCACAATGACCCAGCCATACGTCCATTTGCCGCCCTTTGCTAATCTTGGCACGATCAAGCCTCCTTTACCCAGCCATACCGGTAGACCAACCATATCCCGCCGAGGATCAGCAGCCCCAGCGGCCATTCCCACGCCGGCAGATGAAAGTCCGGCATGGGCGTGAACACAAACCAGTTCAGCGCCCAGTTGATCAGAAAAGCCAGCAGCAGACTGCGCCCCAGGACGACGTACACGCCAAACCCTACGCCGATCAACGAGGTGATGAAAATTTCGTCGGCTACGGCCGCCAGACTGGTGAATTTGTCCACATCGGAAAGGTGGTACACGCCGTAGATCACTGCGCTGGCCAGGATGGCCAACACTGTAGCCCACCGGGAACCGCCGAAGACCCGCTCCCAGCCCCGCAGCATTAAGCCGTACCACAGCACGGTATAGGCGATCATCGTCGGGATGAAAATCGGGATGGGAGCCACGAGCCACTCGACGGAATGGGAGAAAGCGTCGCCGAGCGTCATCCCCTGGTCGGCCATGGCCATGATCCCCAGGAACACAGCCAGCATAAGGAAAACTGCTGACCCGATCCAGAACCACACGGTCTTCTTTTTTGGGAAAAGCGGCAATGCCAATCCCCAAACACGGCATAAATGATAGGGGATCACAATGCCCGCGAGCGAAACCCCAACAAAGTAGAGAATGTCGCCCGGCACGCGCAGGCCGGGCGCGCCATGCGCCGCGATGTAAAACAGTCCCTTGGGAGCCAGGTTGGCGATGAACCAAGCCAGCCAAACGAGCAACAGTGCCAAAACCATCCGGCGTCGTGACACCGGGACTTGGATTACAGGTACTCTAAACATAGACGTTCCTCCGCACCACCGCGACTTCCATAAACCCGGCCTCGACGCGCCAGCCGCTTAGCCGTGAGCGCGCTACCAAGGCCTCCAACTCTTCCGGCGTGTACGAAGAGCGAATCGAGCCCCAGTAATGCACCCGGAAGTCCGGCGGAATCGTCAGCCCGATGCCCCAGGCGAACAAGCGCGGCCACCAGTGCTCCAGCCGCCGGGAATCGTGAATGAAGTATGCGCCCTCCGGCTTCACCACGCGCGCGATCTCGTTGAAGATTTGCACCGGGTCTTCCCAATGATGCAGCGAATCGTTGGAAATCACCGCATCGAACTCGCCATCTGCAAACGGCATGGCGTAGGCATTGCCCTCGCGCCACGTGACTGCGCCGTTCAGCCCGGCGCGCTGCGCGTTCTCGGCGGCCAGCGACAGCATCGCCGGTGAGAGGTCCAGCCCCACCACCTGCACGCCGCGCTCGCGCAGCACTTTGGCGACTGCGATGGCGACGAAGCCTGTGCCCGTTCCCACGTCCAGTACCTTGCCACCGTCGGGGACGCCCATCGCAGCGACCCGCTGGGCCAACTCGTGGTACTCCTGCTGCCGAAAGCGGTTGCTTCCCATAAACTCGTTGAAGCGGCGCGCGTCCGCCATTTCCGAAATGGCCTCACTTTCTGGAATACGTTTCATTGGATCCTCCTGGTTATACAATGTAGAATATACAACCTTGAATCATAACTAAAAAAAGAGCGTCAGACGTAGACGCCTTGTTCCACCTGCTGTAACACGCTCCGCGTCCAGGTCAACTCTGCTTCCGTGTGCAGTCGTGAGTGCTCGAATACCGCGCGCGCCTGCGCCGGGATATCGGGGTTCGCCATTTGCTCCTCCTGATGCTCTTGGATGTGCTGTGAAACCTCTTCCAGCATCATCACACGCTGCTGAAGGTACTGCTTGACCTCATCAACCGGCAGCGCACTCATAAACGCCAGTCCTACATCCATGGCGAAATACTGCCGCTCAAACGCGGCCCACACCTCACGGAGCAGGCGCAGAAACTCAGCGCGGCCAGCCCCGGTGATCTCGTAGACTGTGCGCGAAGGCCGCGCGCCTTCCTGCTCTACACCGACTTGCTCGACGAAGCCCTCCTCGGCCAGTTTGCCCAGCGCGTAGTAGATGGAGCCGAAGGCGATGTTCGTCCAATCGCCCATATGCTCCTCAATGATGTGTTTGAGTTCGTAGCCGTAGAGTGGGCGCTCGCGCAGCAGTCCCAAAATGACCAGCCGGGTCGTCATAAATTATTATCTCCTTTTATATTCTACGTTGTATATTATACATAGAATAAAGGAGTTGTCAAGAGGATTCACAGCGTGTTGTTTTTCACCATCAGTCGTCTTGTGAGATCAGCCGACGGATGCTGGTTTTGATAGCATTGCTGGCAGACGAATGGTGAACATCGAACCAGCGCCGAGGGTGCTGGCAACGTCAATCGTGCCGCCATGCAGGCGCACGAGCTGGTGGGTGCGGGCGCGATCACCGCGCCAGAAGCGGTCGAAGATGAAGGGGAGGTCTTCTATATTCCTATTGACAAAATGTCAATAGCGTCGTAGAATATGAGTAGGCATGCTATACACGAGATTGACCGCCTCTGAGAGAAGACCATGGCAGTTAAAGACATTGTTATTTATCCTGAAGGTAAGGAGATTCTGCGTCGAAAGTGTAATCCAGTCAAGCACATTCGAGAACAGACTACGAAACTGGCGCAAGATCTAGTGGACACGCTGAACGCACATCCTGGAGGGATTGGGCTGGCGGCCCCCCAAATCGGTGTGCATCAGCGGATCGTGGTGGTGCGTTTGGACGGGAAAGCAAACAGTGGGATTGAGCTGGAACCCCCTCTTCCGCTCATTAACCCCCGAATCATCGAAGCCGGCGACGAGAAACCCGACTTCGACGGTTGCCTCAGCTTTCCCGGACTCTATGGCGAAACCGTGCGCCCGCATCACCTGCGCGTTGTGGGATTGTATAAGAACGGGCGGGCGTTTGATCGGGTCTTTGAGGGCTTTGATGCCGTGCTTGTTCACCATGAACTGGATCACCTGGAAGGTGTATTGTTCATCGACCGTGTTAAGCGCATTGAGGATTTATACCAGGTGCGCGAAGGTGAGAACGGCGAGTTGGTGCGCGTGCGATTGTCGGCCGATGGTTTATTTCCCCTCTAATATCCGGTGTAGGAACAGCATGATGAATGATTCACAGTTGGCAGTGGACGAAGAACGAGCAATTGTCTATCGAGCGATCGGCTATGTGAAGAACGACTTTGACGAACCGGCGCCGCCGTCCGAAATGCGGGTTATTGAGTCGCGGGTCGTCGTTGATCCATCTCTGGTGGAGGGATTGCAGGGGTTGGAACCGGGTCAGCGGATCATGGTCGTCTTCTACTTCCACCGCTCTCAGGGCTTTGATCTACTTCAGCACCCTCAGGGCGACCGAAACCGCCCTCGCCGTGGGGTCTTTGCCCTGCGCAGCCCGCGCCGGCCCAACCCTATCGGCGTTACGGTGGTGGACTTGGTAGCCATACAGGGGAATGTACTGCGCGTGCTGGGCCTGGATGCGATCAACGGCACGCCTGTGTTGGATCTAAAGCCGGCGTGAGGGCCTTGCTGCCTTGAGGAAACACTTGATGATGAACCGAGTTAAGAGAACTCGGATGGCTCGGCGTCGAAATACTTTGATAAAAACAGGAGACCGGTATGGAACAGCAGGAGAAAACAGAGCAAGTGGTGTATTCATCTAGGGTCATTGAGGAGGCAACCGATCCCAAGCACATGCATCGCATGTCTGATCCAGACGCGGTGGGGATCATCCACGGGTGTTGCGGCGATACGATGGAAATCTACCTAAGTCTGGACAATAACAAGATTAGAGAGGCTGCGTTTATGACCGATGGCCGCGAATCGGCTATCGCCTGTGCCAATCTGCTTTGCACGATGGTGCAGGGGTCATCGCTGCAAGAAGCCGCGAGGATTAGTCCCGAAGATCTGAGTGATGCCCTGGGTGGCTTGCCCAAGGCAAAGCTTCATTGTGCTAAGTTGACGATCGATACGTTACACAAAGCCGTTATCAGTGGGGAAAAGGTGACAGGGTATCTTGCGGATATCCGCAAATGCATAGGACACACTTTGTTGCTGGTTCCCTCGGCAGGCGCGTGCATACGCGATGCAGAAGGGCGAATCTTGCTGCTGCGACGCACCGATGGGGATAACCTGTGGGGCTTTCCCGGCGGGATGATCGAACCGGGCGAAGGGGCCGCCGATGCCGTCAAACGCGAGGTGCACGAGGAGATCGGACTGGAGGTCGAGCCAATGATGCTCATCGGCGTCTACACTAGTCCAGAGTACGCCTTTGCTTATCCGAACGGCGATCAAGTACAGCCGGTGACGCTGTTTTTCGAGTGCCAGGTGCTGGGTGGTGAACTCCGGCCAGATTTGGAGGAGATTGTGGAGGCCCGCTATTTCGGCCCGGAAGATGAATTGCCGCCGATGCGTCCATGCTGTGTGGCCAAGGCGAGAGACGCTTTTGCGTTCCGTGGACAGGCGTTCCTCCGCTAGAGCCGCACATATCCCATGTCGAGTTTGAGCCATAGGGAGGAGTTCAATGTTCACGAATGAGTTTGGTGCCGTGATCCTGGCCAGCTTTCTGGCGTGTGGCGTTACGACGATCGGCATTGTCATCATCAGCAAATACGAACGTTGGGGCAAAGAACATTCGGCTTACTTTGTGAGCTTCGCGGCGGGGGTGTTGATCTCTGTCTCGTTTATGCACATCATTCCTAAATCCTTTGAGATGAACGCATCTGCCCCCGCGTTTCTGTTGGCGGGATTTTTGGGTATTTACCTGTCCAACCGCCTCGTGAAGCACTACATCTGTCACGAGTACGAGTGTACGGATTATGCGATGGGTATCATCCCCATGCTGGGCATTGGTTTCCACTCCTTCATCGACGGGGTTATCTACGCGGTGACCTTCAACGTCAGCATCCTCACGGGTGTGCTGGCGGCTATCGGGATGGTACTTCATGAGTTCCCTGAGGGGATCGTCACGTTTGTGCTGCTGGAGCGGGCCGGTTTCAGTCGGAAGAAGGCAGCCGTGTATGCCTTTTTTGCGGCGGCCCTGTCCACACCGCTAGGTGCGTTGGTAGCGTTTCCTTTTATCAACGCGGTCACAGAATCTGCCCTGGGTCTCTTGCTGGCGGTTTCTGCGGGCGCACTGGTCTACGTAGGCGCTTCTCACTTGCTGCCTTCGGTCGAGCAAGAGCAAAAGCGATACAGCATTTTTGCGCTGGCGGCTGGTGTGTTGGTCGCCGCCGGCATTATCTGGTCTAAAGGATGAATCTTTTAAGGGAGGCATGATGAGCGACAAAGTAAAAATCGGCATCATTATCTGTGACCGTTACCGGCGCTGCGCGGGTGGCAAGTGCTTGCGGGCCTTGAGGAACCGCGAGGGGGCATTCAGCATCTACGCCGGCCAAGAGGTCGAGCTGGTGGGCTACACTACCTGTGATGGGTGTCCGGGAGGCAACATTGAATATGCCGGAGATGAGATGGTCAAAAATGGTGCACAGGTTATCCATTTGGCGACAGGACTGGTAGTGGGCTATCCTCCCTGCCCGTATCTGCAAACCTTCAAGGATTTTCTGGAGGCACGTTATGATGTGCCGGTCGTCGTCGGTACGCATCCTATTCCCACAAAGTACCTGGACATGCACACGTGCTTGGGGACGTGGGTAGACCCAGCTTGGAAGCCTCTGCTTGACCCTACGATGGCGGATGAGGTCACACGCGAGGCGTATAACTAACCGCGGTGTGGAAAATTACCAAAACCAGCCCCGTCATTTTTCTGTTTCCCGTTTTACCGCGTGAGATGCAGCCGTTACGGAGAACTGACGTCTTTACGTGGATTGGGTAAGGAACGCAGCATCCACCGACCTGCCCCCACCGATAGCGCTCAACAGGAACAAAACCGTATAGGATGTAGCTCCCACAATGACGCCCCCCAACAATGAGAACATCGCTACGGGTAGGTTCAGCAATGTATTCAGCCCGCTATATGTCGGGCGCTCATCGGGCGGCGCAAAAGCCAACAGCGCGCTGGAGAACCCCACAGTCCGCCCGCCGACCGTAGCGCCGACGATGAAGAAAGTGGGCAATAGCCCAGCCCAGCCCAAGTGCCCCAAAGCCAACGCCAACAAGGGGTTGAGCATAGAAAGCGTGGCGCACGCTTGTAGCATTGTTTTGCAGCCGCAATGCGTAATCAGCCAGCCCCATAGTAGATTGGCAAGCACACCACCCCCGACCTGGGCAAGCAAATACCAGCCGGTAGCCACATTCGGAGCGTTCAGCACCGCGCGAGCATAGGTGATGTAGAAAGGCAAGGCCAACAGGCTGAGGCCCGTGAGAATCTGCACCAGTACCAGTCGTCGCAGCTGGTGCGCCACACGCCGCAGTTGTTGCATATAAACGGGCCAGGGGTGCGGGGGGTGGGGATCACCGACGCGGGGCGGTTCGCGAACCGCCCAAATTCCTAACGAGGCAATGCCTAACCCGGTGGCCGCCAACGCAAAGAGCAACGCGTAGTTGTAAGGATAGACAATCCCGGACAAAATGTGCGGCGCGAGCAGCGCTGCGCCAATCGCAAAGGGCCCCGACAGCACCTCGCGCGTGGCAAAAAAAGCGCCGCGCTGGGTCGAGGGAATCACTTTGCCAACAATGTCGGTGTAAGGGACGCCGCCCAGTCCCCCGCCGGCATAGAAAATTGCCAACAAGCCCAACATCGCCCACACCAACGCCATAGGGCGTTGCGCGCCCAGCACAAAGATCAGGCTTGCCAATGTCCCCCAACTGGCAACCCGCATGTAAATGGCTAACAGCAGTGTCGGACGTTTGTAGGGACGCGGCTCAATAAGCCGCGCTACGAAAATTTGCGGCAGCGCATTGGCGACCGCCAACAATGTCGTGAAACCGCCCACCCACAAGGTCGAACCTGTCAAGTCGGCAATGAAGGCCGCGATCACGGTTGCCGGTTGCGTCAAGGCCATGCCCAAGGCCAGAAACGTGCTATGCCACAGCAGCCCCAGTAGATTCCGGCGGTTTAATGACATCATACCACGCTCTGCCGCACGACTACGCTGCCCACTGACGCACCCAAGTCACGGGCGATAACGGGACATTTGATCTGCAAGAGGCAAAAGACGCGCGCGCCGGCCTCACTCAACGTCTCGTAGTTGCCCTGCCCCTTGGCGATGATCAACGGGGCGGTGGCGTAGACCTGGCGGAAGTTCTCCGAGCACAGGTTCAGAATCGTGCCCGGCGCGTCGGAACCGTTGTCGATGATGTCCGCGCACGTCTCCAGCCCCGCTGCCAGCGCATCCTCGCGCGTCGCGTCATTGAGCGTAGGGCTACCTTTTACCACGTAGGTCACCGGCAGCGACAGCGCCTCGATCAACACGCGGTCGAAGACCGTCTCCCCGGCATTGTCGGCCAGATAGAGCACACGGTCAGCACCATCCAGCGCCGCGCGCAGGGCTGCCAAATCGCCAACGGCGAAAGGCGCAGCCAGCACGCGCTCCACCGTTGCCCAGAGATCGGCCAGTTCATCGGACAGGGCAAAGTCGATGATGTTGCCCGCGATGCTCAGACGCACGGCCGTTTCCAGCGGATCGGTGCTTTCAGCGACCAGGGTCTTCAGGCAAGGATAAAGCGCCAGGGCCGCGCGGGTACTCTCATCTTTGGTGTCACGGTAAGGGTCGCTGTGTCCCATCATATCACGCACGATGCGATGCACCGCGTAGCCGATTTCCGGCGGGGTTTTGCCGTGCGGCAGCGCTTGCAGCAAAACCAGGGTTTGTCCTACAATCGCGTGCTGTTGTACATCGTCAGCGCCTGTCCGCCGCGCCGCACTCAACGCCTGACGCAGGAAACAGGGATAGCAATCGAGATAGGTGCGCATCAAGCCCTTATTCGCGGGAAGAATAGGCCGGTGCGCTGCTGATAGACGGTATACTCATGCCCGTAGATTTCTACCATTTGGCGCTCTTCTTCCATACACTCCATATACCACAATGGGACAAAAACGAGCAGCACGCCAAACCAGAGCCAAGCGAAGAAGATACATCCCAGTCCCAACGAGAGCAAGTAAATGCTCACGTAGATTGGATGCCGGATACATCGGTATGGGCCTTCCACAGCCATTTCGTGCAGCACGGCGGCCTTACGGAGATGTATGGAGGCGCTGATCCACAACCAGTTGCCAGCGATGACCAGCGCGACGCCGAGCAACAGCAAGGGTACACTCGCAGTGAAGAGTGTGTCGCGGCTGGCTGTGAATTGTGAGAGAAACAAGAAGAAACCAAAGGCCGGACGGAGCACCTTACTCAACCAACGTGGCATGGCTTGTCCCTGACTCATCATTTGCTCCTTGTCCATCAGGAAAAACTGCTGTTAGCGCCTCCGTCAAAGTTGTTGCCTCGGTGCGCCGCATTTCTATGCCGGCCTCGCCAAAGACGTAGACCGGCCCTTTGCCGCTCAGGTCTTCGCGGAGCAGCACCACGTCGGCCTTTTGTGCCGCCAGCCACTCGGCTACGTGAATACCCTTCGCTTTCTCCTCACCTTGATGCGGGTTGAGGTGTACCGTTTGTTCGATGGCGGCGCCATCGGCCAGACGCACCGTGACCAGCGCGAAGTACGGCGCTTCGCCAAAGTGCGCGCTGAGCACACCCTCCGGCGTCGCCAGGGGGATGGCGACGCGCACGTGCGTGCGCTCTTGCGGGGTAGCGTGGATGAGCACGCGCTCGATGTGCGGCACAGCAGCGCGAATGGCGCTATCTATCCGTTGCACAGCCGCTTCGGCTTGTTCTAAATCGTGTACACGCAACGTCACTTCCGCTTCGAGGAAACGGAAGCGCCCGGCATTGTGCCCGGTGACCCAGCGCAGCGCCGTCACCGCCGGGTCAGCAGTGATCAACTCGCGTACTTGCACCAACGTCTCCGCATCCAGCGAGGCGTCCAAGAGCACGCGCATTCCATCGCTGAGCAGGTCCCACCCGGTCTTGACGATGGCGATGACGATCAGCAGCGCGGCGATCCGATCCAGCGGCACATTCAGCCATTGCCCAATCAGCGCGGCAAAGACGACGCCTGTGGTGAAGACGTGGGCGCGATATTCCAGCGCATCGGCGATCAACGCGGGTGAGTTGGCCGTGCGTCCGGCGCGGAGTTCAAACGCGCTAAAGATGAGGGGGATAATCCAGGCGACTACGACGCCCGCCAGCGTCCAGAACGTGACGGTGGGTGGAGGCGCGGTAGCGAAGAGCGCTTCGCGGGCGATTTCGTAAGCGGTGAGGAACGTCATCCCCGCCAGTCCCACGGCGATGATGTTTTCCAGTTTGTAGAGACCATAGGGAAACTGCGCCGTCTTGCGCGTGGCCAGTTTTAGCCCGGCCAGCACAGCGATGGCGGTGAGCAAGTCCACGGCATTGTGAATGAGTTCTGCGCCCACCGCCAGGCTGCCGGAGGCGCGCGCCACGAGCAGGTTGATCCCGATCAGCGTTACGTTGATGCCGATGGAGTACCAGCCCCAACGCTCAATGTTGACGGGCGATGCGGTTGGAGCACCGGTGTTTCGGGTCATGGCGCGTCGCCGAAAATCTGCTGCTGCAGGCGTGCCCACGCTTCTCGTAGCGCGGCGCTCACCGGCCCGTTGTTGGCTGTGACCGGCTCGCCGCGCACCATCGCGTCGGTGACGGCGGGATCGTAAGGCAAGCGTCCCACCAGCGGGATGCTCTGCGCGGCGCAATAAGCAGCAATGGCCTCCGCCTGCACAGGACTGAGATCGGCCTTGTTGAGCAGCACCAGCGCCGGGATGTTGAAGTGCGCCGCCAGTCCCGAAGCGCGCTCCAGATCGTGCGCGCCGGAGACCGTCGGTTCGGTGACGATGAGCGCCATATCTGCGCCGGCAAGCGCGGCGATGACCGGGCAGCCAATGCCCGGCGGGCCGTCAATCAGCAGCAGGTCAGCGGCGTTGTCGAAGGCGCGCAGTCGCGCCATCTGCTTCACCAGCGTCACCAGCTTGCCGGAGTTCTCTTGCCCGGCAAAGAGGTGCGCGTGGTAAAGCGGCCCGTAGCGTGTCGTGGCGACAAACCACTGCCCGGCGCGCTGTAGCGTCATCGTAATGGCCTGCACCGGACACTCGTAGAAGCACGCGGCGCAGCCCTCGCAGGCGATGGGGTCTACGGTATAAACGCTGCCCGGTTGTACTGCGTCAAAGCGGCAGACCTCGGCGCAGCGCCCGCAGGCGATGCACACGGCGGGGTCAATGCTGGCGATTCTGCCGCCGGTAAAGTCGTGCGTCTCTTCCGTGACCGGCGCGAGCACTAATCCCAGATTAGCCGCATCGACGTCCGCATCGGCCAAGACCACGCGATAATGTTGTGTCGCCAAGTGCGCCAACGCCGCCGTCACCGTCGTCTTGCCTGTTCCGCCCTTGCCGCTGAGAATGACGAGTTGTTTCATAGTAGCTCCGC
>DAIUDK010000053.1:0-31852 GCA_036845725.1 Chloroflexota bacterium | reverse complement strand
CTAATCTTCACTGGCCTTCGCCTTGTTCACTTCATCTCAAGTATAACACCGTTTTCGTAGATGTTCTTCCGCGCGGTCAGCTTGGGGTGGAAGCCCGTGTCTATCGTTTCCCCGCGCTGGATCTCGAGGCTCACATCCTTGAGCGCGCAGGGCCACGTCACGGCCATTCTCCGCCTGGTGGCCAATGGTGTATTTCTTGCCCAGGTTTTCGGCTTGGATGACGAGGTCAGGCATAGTGTTTTTGGTACAAGGATTTGTCGGATTCTATGGATTTTTTAAGGGAAGAAATCCGTGTTTTCCGTGTTCATCCGTGTACAATTCCTTAGAGCACGCAGCGTCCGCAGAGTTATCGTGCGTTGCTCGCAACGCCTATTTCTCAGCGCTCTCAGCGAACTCGGCGGTTAAATTAGGCATTTATCCAGACCGGCGCAGCCCGCGCAGCCAGCGGTAGGGGTAGTACAGCGGCAGCAGCAGGCGGTTAGGAATGTGATACTGGCTCAGCATATAGTCCGCCGATGGGAAGAGGTTGCCCCACACGTACCGCAGCCGCATCCCCCAGCCTGGGATGTCCGCCAGGCTGCTCCACAGCCCCCGCGCCACCAGGCCCCTGCCGGCGAGGATAGCGTAAGCCTGCGCTTCATCGCGCGAAGGCTCCAGGCGCTGCAAACGCGCCCACACCTCAGGCGGAATGGGCAGGGACCACAGTTCGTGCGCGCGCGACAGCGCCTCTTGCAGCGGCAGCACCAGGCCGTAGGCCTGCGCCCGCGCCAGCACCTCGTCCCACTCGATGGCTTCCCGGTACAGGACGGTCACTTCCGCCGGGTCGTAGAGCTGCCTGAGGCTGGCTTTCTCGCACCCGCCGTGCTGCAGCAGGTGACCGGATAGGTGCAACACCTGCGCCTCCGGGCTGAGGATGCGCACCGGCACAGCGCCCAGATGCGCGGCGCGCGCCGTCTGCCATAGCCAGTCGTTGGGGATGGCGCGCTGGTAATAGAGGGGGCTGAGCAGCCGCCAGTGGATTTCGATGGGCCGCGTTTCGTCGTCGCCGGCCTTGGTCATCATAATCTGGTTGCGGAACGCGCGGATAAAGCCGGGGCGGAACTCGCCGTAGGGCCGCGCGTAGCCCAACGCCGCGAGCACGCGCAGCGCGCCCTCCACGTCCCCTTCGTGCACCAGCAGGTCGAAATCGCCCATGGGCCGCAGGGCCAGGTTGCCGTAGATGGCCTCGGCCAACGCCGCCCCCTTGAGCAGGATCACCTCGATGCCCGCGTCCGCCAGGCAGCGCAGCGCCTCTTCCAGACGGTGGAAGCGGAGGAGGTTGGTCCTGGCCACGCCGTAGTAATCCAGACGCAGGCTCTCCTCGACCGGCGCGGGCAGCAGGCCCTGGCCGCGAGCGGCCTCGTAGATCAATGGGGAGACCCCACCCGTGCGGGCTACCTGGAGAAAATCATCCCACACGGCGCCATCCCGCGCCGCCAGCGCGCGCGCGTCTTCCAATGCCTCGGGATTCCAACGCCCGCGCAGGATCAGATGGAGGAGCTTCTCACTGGGAAGCAGGGCCTGACAGGAACTTCTCAATCTTGTACCATTTCCCCTGCATACCCCGGCGCCAGCATCCCCAGTTGTCCCATAAGGGCGTCGTAGTCTCCTGCGCCCGCCGCTTCCAACAACTGCGCCACGTCGGCTTCGATCTGTTCCACGGCGATGTGGCCGTTCTGCGCGAAGAAGATCTTCTGGTGGCGGCTGCGGGTGTGGCGCTCCTCGGCGGAGAACAGCGTTTCCTGGAGCTTTTCGCCGGGGCGCAGGCCGGTGTAGACGATGTCGATGTCCTTGCCCTCTTGCAAGCCGGAGAGGCGGATCACATCGCGGGCCAAATCGATGATTTTCACCGGCTTGCCCATATCGAGGACGAACACCTCGCCGCCTGCGCCGAGCGTGGCGGCTTGCAGCACCAGTTGCACGGCTTCGGGGATGGTCATAAAGTAGCGCTCCACGTCGGGGTGGGTGATGGTGAGCGGGCCGCCGGCGGCGATCTGCTGTTGGAACAGTGGGATCACGCTGCCCCGGCTGCCCAGGACGTTGCCGAAGCGCACGGCCACAAAGGCGCGCCCGCTGCGCTGCGCGGCGGCGCGCACCAACGACTCGGCCACGTGTTTGGTCGCGCCCATCATGCTGCGCGGTTCGACGGCCTTGTCGGTGGAGATCAGCACGAGGTGTTCCACGCCCCACCGTTCGGCGGCGTGAAGCAGCGTGCGCGTGCCGCCCACGTTGTTGCTTACCGCCTCCAACGGGTTCATTTCCATCAGCGGCACGTGTTTGTGCGCCGCCGCGTGGAAGGTGATGGCGGGCCGGTGTTGCGCAAAGATTTGATCGATGCGTTCCGCGTCGCGTACGTCGGCGATAACGGGATGGAACGATAAATCGGGGAAGTGCTCGTGCAATTCGTTGTGGATGCGGTAGATGGAGTTTTCGCCATGCCCCAGCAGCACCAGGTCAGAGGGCTTGCAATGTGCGATTTGGCGGCACAGTTCCGAGCCGATGGAGCCACCCGCGCCCGTCACCAGCACGCAGCGTCCGCGCAGCAGCGCGCCAACCTCGGAACAGTCGGTTTGCACGGGCGGGCGGGCCAGCAGGTCGGTCACGTCCACCGGGCGGAAGCGCTGCACCTGCACCTGTTCGGAGATCAGCTCGAAGACGCCGGGCAGCGTCAGCACGGCGGCCGGCGTTTGCCGGCAGACCCCCACGATGCGCCGCATCTGTTCGGCGGTGGCGGTAGGGATGGCGATCAGGATTTGCTGCACGCGAAATGTCTTGACCAGGGTGGGGATATCGTCCGTGGTTCCCAACACGCGCACGTTGCCGCTGAGCGCCACGCCTTTTTTGCCGGGAGCATCGTCCACAAACCCCACCGGCAGCAGCCCCAGCTCCGGATTGCGGCGGATTTCCAGGAGGGTGCTGTAGCCGGCCTTACCCGCGCCCACGATCAGTACCCGCTTGTGGGGATGATCGCCGGCTGTGTTGTTCCGCTTGAGCGCGTGGTAGTACAGCCAGCGCAGAAAAAAGCGCGGCGCGATCACGGCGTAGCCTGAAAGTAAGAGGTCCAGGAAGGGAATCGAGAAGGGAAAATTCGGCAGCGACAGCAACCGCAACACGGGCAGCGCGATCGCCGTGGTGAGGGCCTCACCGATGAGGATGGCCTTGACCATCAGGTCCAGTTCCGGCATGCTGGCGAAGGGCCAGTAGCGGCTATAGGCATCCAGCTTCAGCAGGACGGCAATTTTAACGCATAAGGCGACGGTGGCAAACACGAGCGCCGTGCGGCTGTACCCGCCGACGGCCAGGCTGCGCAAATCCAGTCGCAGTACAAAGGCAAAGTGCGCGGCCAGCGGTATGGCAAGCATATCGAACAACAGCAGGTAGCGGTTGCGCACCTGCACTGTGCGTGATCCTAAAGCCATGGATGGCATTTGCCGTTTCGTTGCGTGCGACACGGGCTGTCCCCCTCGGAACATAATGAAATCAACGGCCGGCGAACCGGTGAATGACCGGGATCAGCCTATGTGCCTGTTTTTCATCCGCCGTGCACTCAGGAGAAGGGCCAGGGCGCTAACGATAAGAACAATGCCGGTCAGGATGAAAAACCCATTGCCATAGGCGCTGTTGCCGGACGGGGGGAGGAGGGGGATGGGGGTGGCCGTCGGCGTACCGTCTGGGGGAACGACCGCAGTCGAAATCGCGGGGGGCGTTCCGGTAGGGATGGTCTGGTTGAGCTGACCTTGCTCGGGCGTTGCCCAAACCGCAGGAATAAAAGCCAAGAGTGTGAACAAAATGACAATGATGCCCCAAACGCCAAAACGCACTACTTTCATCGATATTTCCTCCTCTTTACCCCAAACTGTTCCTCTACGCAGACGTACAAACGAGGTTCTGTTTGCCGAAACTTTTGTAAGGGCTAGTATTTGCATGTGTTTTTATTGTAACACATCCCCTAGAACATTCAACAGATAACACGATCTGATGACTGCCGGGCTTCTAACCCAATCTGCGTGGAATCCAACCCTACATAGACAATAGTAGCGATGTTTTTCTTGATGTCAAGCTGGGGGCCGGCGCGCACGTAGGTCTTTTCTTACTTTTTTAGTTTAAATGGGGCCTGGAGGCCGGGGATAAAGATGTATTTGTGGTGGTGGGGCTTCGCCCCACCACCACAAACGCCTACTCACCAACCGTGAACAATTCTCCCGCGCTGCGCCCGCGCACGTCGGGGAAGTACATCTCGCTCGCCTCGGCGGGCAGCACGCGGTACTCGCCGGGGATGGCCGCGCGCAGGAAGTAGCGCACCTGGTACGTGCCTGCCCTGAGCTGCCGCGCGTAGAAGGCCGCGCGCTCGTCGCGCAGTTCCTCGTGATCGAAGGTGGGCCACCACCATCTATCGCCGGTGTCGACCGGCCGCGTCTCAGGCTCCACGCCTTCCTGGACTTCGGTGTTGAGCGTGGGGTCTACCGGCTCCATGCCCGCCGGGTAGAAATCCTCGACGACGAGGTAGTTGCGCATCCGTGGCAGCGTCAGCGTCAGGCGCACTTCCACCAGGTCGCCCGGCTGCGCGGATGTGACGGGAACACACTCCCCGAAGTTTTCGCCCCACGCCAGGGACTCGAGCGTGCCCTCGACGGCGCAGTATTGGCGCTGCACCGTGATGCCGCGGCTCTCGGCTTCGAGTTGCTCCACCGGGCGGTAGATCGCCAGGTTGGCACTGTAGTACAGCGTGCCGTTGCCTGCGCCGCGCGAAATTTCCACCGCGTTCGGCCACTCGCGCAGCAGTTCGCTCACCGGCACGGTGATCTCGACCGGTTCGCGCAGATTCTCCGGCGTCACCTGGCCCTCGGCGCGCGGTTGAGCGTTGTCTGCAACGCCGTTCACCGCCGCGCCCCAGGCGTAGTCGGCCTGCAATTCCCCGGTCGCCAACATCACATCGGTGAGGGCGATGATGGACCACGCGGCGTTCTGTGTGGTCTGCCAGCGGTTGGCGGTGCGGGCGATCATAATCCAGCGGGTGGCCTGCGGGATCAGCGGATCGTCCGGCGCGAGCCGGGCCAGCGCGTCCAGGGCCACCGCCGTCGCGCGCGTCGATGTCACCCAATATTCGGAGGCCGCGTCTGCGCGGGCACCCGCGTCTGCGCGGGCACTTTCCCAGTGCGCGCCCCGGGCGGTGATCTCTGCGTCGGCGCGCAGGTCTTCGAGCAGCGTCGCCACGCGCGGGTCGGCGGGGTCTTTCAGTCCCAGGGCCAGCGCCAGGTAGGCGCGCCCGGTCACGTCGATCTGCTCGCGCGTTTCGAACAGCTTCTCGTCCGCGCCCTCGGGCCACGCGCGATCGCCTTCAGCTAACACGTATAGCGTGAAGGGCTGCGGGAGGGCGCGGCTATCGTTGAGCAGTGTGTAGTCCAGCGTGCGCTCCATGTACTGCAGGGCGCGCTGCAAGATGTTGTCGTTGATCGAGAACCCGGCGCGCTGTGTCTGGAGCAGCGCAAAGGCGACGTAGGCCGTCATTTGCAGGTCGCTCTTGTCCTTCCACCAGCCCCAGCCGTTGTCCGGCTGCTGCCGGGCGTAGAGTTCCTTTAGCGTCTCGGCGATCAGGCGTTGCAGTTGGTCTTCCAGTTCGGGGTTGTGGACACCGAGCGATTTGAGCGCGCGGTAGCTGACGACGTTGGGCAGGAAGCGGCTCACCAGTTGCTCGGTGCAGGCGTGCGGGTAGTATTCCAGATAGGTGAGGCCCTCGGTCATCCCGGCGGCCAGCGTTGGCTCGATGCGCACGGTCAACAGACTCTCCGGCCCGGCGTCCGGCGGGATGACGACGGCTTCCAGCCGCGACCCGGCCTCGGTGAGCGCCCCGGAGGTGCCAAACACGGCCGGCGTCTCGTAGCGGTAGATGGGCAGCGCGTGGTCCGACTCGCGCCCCACGGTGGGCCGCGCCGCATCTCTGTATCTGGTGCCGTCTGCGGCAACGCCCGCGGCGCTGAAGGTCAGATGTGCTACATCCTCACCGGCGGGCACCTCCACCCCCCAACTCACACGTGCTCTTCCGTGAGCGGGGACGCTGATTCGCTGATTCGCCGATTCGCCCATTTGCTCATTCGCCGATTCTCCGATTCTGTCATTCGCCCATTCGCCGATTCGCATATTCGTCTCCAGACTCACATCGACGGTCAAGTCTGCATCCGTGTTGTTGTGGACGACGGCGGCAACCTCGGCGCGATCTCCGGCCACCAGGAAGCGCGGCGTGACGGGGCGCACGAACAGCGGTTTGCTAACGATGAATTCCGTTGTGGTCTGCCCCACCAGCGTGTCGGCAGTGACCGCGCGGGCGTCGGCGACCCAGGTGGTGAGCGAGTCGGGCAGGTCGAGGCTCACTTGCGCCGTACCGTCCGCGCCGGTTTGCAGGTGCGCCTGCCACATCGCGGTGTCGGGATAGTCCTGGCGCGCGTCGGTCAGATACATCCCGCCGTCGCCCCCGCCGCCCATGCCGCCCACCATCATCTCTTTCGCCATACGGTCGGCGGTCTGCTTTAAGGCTTCGAGGTTGGCGGCGGCGCGGTTGAAGAGCGCGATCAACCCGTCGCCGGTCAGGATGCCGAGCGGACGCGGTTGGTAGAAGGTTTCCACCAGCGTGGGCGCGTTGGGATCGGCCAGCGCGAGCACGGCTTTGTCGACAATCGCCAGCGCGACCTCGGCCTGCACCGGCTGCCCGCGCCAGTCCAGCGCGCGCACGGTGAGCGTGGCCCGGTCGCCGGGTTCGTAGGTGTCACGATCCGCCGTCACCTCGACGGTGAGGATTTTTTCCACCGGCTCGACCTTGAGTTCCACCATGCCGATGCGCACGTCGGGCACCGGATTGGCGGCATCCACGCCCTTCACGGCGACGAAGGAGACGACGACGTTGGGCGTGTAGGCGTCCACAATCGGGATTTCGATGAGCGGGTTGGTCTCCTGGGCGGTGAAGCGCTGCACGGAGAGAATGCCGCCGCGTTCGACCGTCATCAGCACCTCGTAGGGCGCGGTGAAGGGGGTGGGGACGAGCACGCGCGCCGTATCGCCCACGCGGTAGGATTCGGCGTCCGCCACGGGTTTGATCTGGCCTTCGGGCATCTGCCAGCCGGCGGCCTCCGGGCCGCTTACCCACAGGTAGGTCTCGCTGCGCACTGTTTTTCCGCTGCTGTCTTGACTTTCCGCCAGGACAACGTAGGGGCCGCTGCGCGGCGGCGTAAGCGCGATCTCGGCCTTGCCCGCCGCGTCGGTGGTGACGGTGAGCGTGTCGACCACGCTATCGGTGTGCGTCCACGTGGGGCTGCCGTAGGGCTCCTTCGCCGGGATGTATTTCCACGTGCGCCGCGCCAGGGAGATTGATACATCCTGGTCGGTGACGGGCTGCGCGTCCCAATCCAGCGCCAGCAGATCGACGAGGGTCTCCTGACCCGCCTGCGCCACCCAGGAGCGCGGTTTGAGGCCGATGTAGAAGCGCGTCGCGTGGACGGTCAGCGCGCCTTCGTTGGTGACGGGGAACCCCGATTCATCGGTGACGGTCGCCGCGATGGTCCAGCTTTGCGAACCGATGGCGGTGTCGTCGCTGAGCGCGTCGAGCGCGGCGGGCAGCTCCAGCAGGAACTGGCCCGCGCGGTCGGTCACGGCGTCGCCCTCGGCGATCAGTTTTGGCTCCGACGTCCACATCCAGCCGTAATCGCCCGCCGCCCAACGCCACCAGCCGGGGACCTCGGGCGAGAAACCGAACGGCGTGGCGTGTATGGTCCAGTGGACCTTCGCGTGGCTCGCCGCGCCGCCGGCGTAGTACCGAGCCTCGATCAGCGCGCGCAGCGATTCGCCGTCGAAAATCTCCGCCTGTTCCGGCGTCACCGCCACCTCGAATTCCGGCTTGCGGTAGGCCGCCACGGTGAAGTTGAGGCTCCACGAGCGGTCCGTCTCACCGGGAATCCAGGCTTCCAACGCGTACACACCGATCAATGCGTCCGCTGCCAGCGGAATTTCACCGGAGAACGTCCCCTGGTCGTTGACGGTCATTTGGGTCTGGGTGATGACGTCCCAGTTGGGGTTGCGCACGGTGATATCGACCGTCTGCCCGGCGGGCGGCAGGGTGTAGCGCACGTCGTTATCGATGCGGAGCACGCCCTTGAATTCGACGGTCTGCGCCGGGCGGTAGATGGGCCGGTCCGTTTGCAGGTAGACCTGGTAAGCGGTGGGGCGTCCGTAGTCGGCTTGCAGGTCGAAGTCCCACAGGGAGACGCCCTGGTTCCAATCCTTGCGCGCGACGCCGAAGCCCGGCTGGCCCGGCGTTCCGGTGACGGCAGTGAGGTTGTCCCAACGTTCCTCTTGCGCGGGGATGGCGAACCGGGCGACGCCGTCGGCGTCCGTTACGCCGGCGCCGAGTGCGCGCCCGAGGCGGTCGAGCACGCGCACAGGCGCGTCCGCGATAGGCTGCGCGGTGCGCAGGTCTGTCACCCACACCAGGACTTCGTTCGCGCCCACCTTGAGCGTGACGTGGCGATCCACGACGGCGAAGCGGATGTTGGTGTTCCACCCGTACTCTACGCTGGGGGCGCTCCATCCGATGTGATAATACCCCGTGGGCAAGGGGCCGCCGTCCTCGGCCAGGTCGACGGGCACGATGGTCGTTTGATTCGCGCGCGCGGCTATCTCCAGCGTCCAGCGGCGCAGGGTGTTCTGGGGCGATCCCTCATAATCCAGGAAACCGTTTTCGGCCATCGTCGAGAGCGTGAGCGTGGCGCGCGGCGCGTTGACGGCGACGAAGTAGAGCCGCGCCGCTTCCGCCGCATCCAGGGCGATGGCGCTCTGGCGCGTCGCCGGCATAAACATCGAGGGCATATCCCCGCCGGTGAAGCACGCGGTGGTTTCGTCGTCGATGGTATGGCCGTACCGGTCGGCGATGCCGGGCAGCACCGTGAGGCAGTATTCCGCGCCGGGCGTCTTGTCCCAGTTGATGATGGCGAGGTTGTTATTTTCATAGGTATCCCACCAGAAGCTAACCTCGGTGGGGACGTCGTTTTCGGTCAGCCGGAAGCGCCCCTCGAGGGTATCCGGGTCGATCATCCCCTGGAATTGGACGCGCAAGGACTCGTAGTAACTCAGCGTGTTCGTGCTGTTGCTCGTGTCTGTGCCGCTGATGCTGACGACGGCGGGATAAGGGGTGGTCTTGAAGGTGACCTCTTGGCCCGCTTTCAGGCTGCCGCCGTTGACCGCCTGCGCCTGCTCGGCCACGCGGGCGACGTACTCGGTGTCCAGCGCCAGGTTTTGCGTGGGCGAGAAGACCAACGTCGCACCGTTGTCCTCCCAGGTGAAGGTGCCGGGGATGGCGTTACCGGCCGCATCGCTGAGGCTGAAGGCGGCGATGGTGGCTTGCGCGTTCATCGGCGTGTTGAAGGTGACACGCACGTCGGTTTCGAGTGGGGTGTTCGTGCTTGCCCGGCCCGGCTCGATGCTGACGATCCTGGCCTGGGCGGTGCTAAACATCCACGTCACGCCTTCATTCAATGTCGCCCCCGCCACAGAGCTGATGCCGGAGGCCAGTTCCACGGTGTATGTCGTCCCGGCATCCCAGCCGGGCAGCGGATCGAAGCGGTAGGCGCCGGTGTTGATCCACGTGCCCTGGCCGACCACGCCCGGGCTGAAGGTCAGCGGCAGTGCGGGACAGCCGGCAGCGGCGTCGGCGACCTGTCCCGTGCAGTTGATGGGCACCATCGGGTGGTTGAAGACGACGAGCACAGGCGTGTCGCCGCGCAGGTTGAAGCTATCGTTAGCGGGGCTGGTGTGCGTCACCGTCAGCGCGTCGAGCGTGGAGAAGCTGAAGGCCAGGTCGCGGGTGAGGGGCAGGCCGTTGTCGGCCTGGGCCGTCACGTCCAGCGCAACCTGGTAGCGCGTGCCCGCCGCGAGTACTTTGGGCGTGAAGGTGACGGTGGTGTCGTCCTGCCAGGCGAAGACGCCCTCGACCGGTCCATCGCCGGCGACTTCGGCTTCCGGTGTGACGCGCAGCGCGGCTTCCACACTGGCGCGATCCATTGCGCGGCTGAAGCGCAGCAAGATGCCGGCCTGCGTGCGCACCTCCTCGCCGGGTCGTGGGACGGCGGCGACGATGGCCGGCGGCAGGTCGGCGGCGAAGGCCGGTTCCGGTTCGGGGGTGGGGGCGGTTGTCTCCACCACAGCGGGGGCGGCGGTCCCTGCGGGCTGCGTCGTTGTGGTGGGCAGTGTCTGGGCGATGTCGGGCGTCCCTGACGGGAGTGTGCCTCTGCCGGGCAAGAGCGCCTGGGCCGCAAACGTGACCGCCAACACGGTGGCGATGGCCGCGCCGAGCCAACCCCACAACGGGACGCGGCGCGCCACACTGCGCTGTGAGGCAGCGCGTAGCTTCCGCGCCCGGCGCAAGTCCATCGCCAGCCGGGTGACGAAGTTGGGGTCCGGGTTGATCTGCGCCACCTTGTACTGCAAAGCCGCCTCTATCGGATCAACCTGTTCACTCATTTGTTGATTCGCCGATTCGTTATTTGCCATTTGTCATCTGTCATTTTATTCATGCTGTCACACATCTTTCTCTCAAGTCTGAGATCGCGCGCGAGACGAGCATTTTGAAAGCGGCCTCGCTGCGTCGCATCACGGCAGCGGCCTCTCGCATGCTCAATCCGCCCCAATAGCGCAAGCGCAGCGCCTCCAGCCGGTCCGGGCTGAGCTGCGCGAGCAGGCGTTCTATACATTCCAGTATTGTGTGTCGAAACAGACGTTCTTCGACGTTCTCTGGTTCCGGGTCGGCCAGCTCGATGTCGTCCAACGATTGCTGCGGCGCGGTGTAGGCGGCGCGATGGTAGTCCGCGCACTTGTGCCGCGCGATCCCAAAGAGCCAGGCCGGGAAGTTCCGTGCACCGCGAGCGTAGTCGCTGGATTCCACCACCGCCATAAACGTCTGCGCCGTCAGGTCTTCCGCATCGGCGGCGTTGTCGGTGCGCGCGTAGCAGTAGCGGTAGATCGGCGTCACGTAGCGGCGGTAGAGGGCCTCGAATGCGTTGTCATCGTCGCGCGCCAGGCGCGCTAATTCATTGTCTTCAAGTTCTGCATAGTTACGTTCCACGAGTGCTCCTTCGGTCTGCGACCGTTTGTTCAGCGCTGACAGGGCCTAATCCCCAGAGCCTTGCCTGTTGAACAGGAACTTGGGCGATTAGACACTATCTAGTTCTGTTTAACCCGGGTCAGGAGTTCACCAAGTACGTCGTATTTATCGGGAAAAGGTAACACGGAGGTAGTATATGCTCGTTTTTCTTGCGCGTCAATTTTGGGACAGTGTTTTACGCTTGGCTCGCCTGGCGCAGCCGGAAACCGGCGGCAGCGTGGTCTGATCGCTCTCCGACCGCGCCGGCTCTGGGGAGATATACAAAAAGGCGACGCTGATGCGCGTCGCCTTTTGGATGCAAAAGACTTTGTTGTTATGCTTGCGTGGCGGTTTGGACAACGGCGGCAAAGGCCGCGGGGTTGTTGACAGCCAGTTCCGCCAGCATCTTGCGGTCAATGGCGATGTTCGCGTTTCTGAGACCGTTAATCAGGCGGCTGTAGGATACGCCGTTGATGCGGGCGGCTGCATTGATGCGGATGATCCACAGGCGGCGCATATCGCGTTTGCGGTTGCGGCGGTCGCGATAGGCGTAGGCCATGGACTTCATCCATGCTTCATTAGCTCGCCGAAACAACTTACGGCGCGTCCCAAAGAAGCCTTTGGTCTGCTTGAGCATCTTCTTATGGCGACGGCGTGTTACGGTTCCTGCTTTTACTCTCACAATTTCACCTCAATTAAGCTATGACTTCTCGTGCAAATACGGGGCCAAACGCCGCACGCGGCGTTTCGTACCGGTGCATGTGACGACATGCATCTCATCGAACATGCTGCGCACGCTGTTCCGCTTGGTACGGCGGAAGTGGCTCTTCCCTTGCCGCGTGCGCATCAGCAATCCCTTACCGCCTTTGGAAATGCGGAAGCGCTTGGATGTTGATTTGTGGGTCTTGATTTTTGGCACGTTAATTCCTCCTACAGCTACTTTTTCTTTTTCGGCGCTAACACCATCAACATAGTCCGCCCGTCCAACTGGGGGGCCTGTTCTACGACTGCGACATCAGTAAGCTCATCGACGATTTCCTGAAGCTGTTCCATCGCCACTTCGGGATACGTGATTTCCCGTCCCCGGAACCGGATCCGCACTTTGACCTTGTTGCCCTCTTCAAGCCAGCCGCGCGCATTTCTGACTTTGAACTGCGTATGGTGGTCGTTCGTTTTCGGGCGCAGTTGGATCTCTTTGATTTCGATCTGCTTCTGAGCTTTGCGAGCTTCACGCTCCTTTTTCGACTGCTCATAGACGAACTTGCCAAAATCCATAATGCGGGCAACCGGTGGCTCGGCATTTGGTGCCACCTCTACCAAATCGAGTTCAGCCTCTTGGGCGAGCCGGATGGCTTCCACTGTTTGCAAAACACCCAGGTTGCCTCCCTCGGCATCAATCACTCGAACTTCCGGGATACGGATTTCTCGATTCACACGATACTTCTGCTTACTGATATTGACCTCCTTGCGACATAAAACACCTTCAATGGACGTCTCGGTATCATAACATGATTGTGCGTTCTGTCAAATTCTCTGGCAGCACGCTGCACCTAAAAAACCTATCCGAAAATTCTGACGGTTTCACGCTGTCGTCGGAATGGATGGCTAAAGCTGCTTTTTCTTGAGGGTGTTTTTGCGCTTGCGGGCAGCGCCCGCAAGCGCAAAAACACCCTCTCACCTGCGACTTTAGCTGCCGGCCGGTTATGGCTCGGTTGAGGTTCCCGGCGTGGGCGTTGCAGTGGGCGGAGATTCCTCGGTGGGCGTATCGGTCGGCGTCGGTGTTTCGGTCGGCGTCGACGTATTCGTCGGCGTCGGCGTATCGGTAAACGTGGGTGTTATGGTGGGCGTGGGTGTCACCATGGGTGTCTCGGTGGGCGTGGGCGTCACCGTCGGCGTCTCGGTGGGGGTGATCTCCGGTGTGGGTGTGGCCGTCGGGCCGACGACGTTGACTTGCACGCGGGTCTCGAATTGCGCGCTGCGCGTGTTGAAGGCCACAACGCGCAGTGTGTACGGGCCGGGCGCCGTCTCGATGGGGATTTGCCACGCGCCGAGCAGGCCATCGCGGACCGGCACCGGGTGCGGCCCGCTGATCCAGCCCCAGGCCTGCGGGTCCCCGCCAACGCCGAAGGTGATCTCATAACGATCGAAGTCCGCAAAATCGACGGTGCCACGAATTTCCACCCAACCGTGAACCTCCTCGCCATTCTTGGGCGAGGTGATGCTCACCTGCGGCGAGCTTTCTCCGGCGGTGCAGTAGTCATTGGGCGCGATTTCCATGCCGCGTTCCGCCGCCCACTGCTGCATCCACGCTCGCCCGCTGGGATCCTGGATTTGGTTCAGGACGACCATCACTTTGGTAAAGACGTTGGCGCGGCAGAATTGGTTGGCGCGCAGGCCGCTGTTGCCGTCGATTTCGACCTGCTGGAACCAGTCCTGATCAGCGCGGGGCGGCAGGAAGTTCGACGCGAAGACCTCGGCGCGCTTTTCGGGGCAATAGGGCGAAGGTTCCGTCCCGGAGAAGGCGCAAATCTCGCGGTCGATCACCCCGGCCGGGCGCGGGAAACTGTGCGGCTGGATATTCTCGTGGGCGCGGCGCATAAAGGCGTTCCAAATCGGCGCTGCGCCTCCGGCCCCGGCGACGCCGTCCATCTCGCTATTGTCGTTGTTGCCGATCCACACGGCGGCTGCCAGATCCGGCGTGTAGCCAACCGTCCAGGCATCGCGGTTGTCGTTGGTCGTGCCGGTTTTCGCCGCCACGGGGCGGTCGGGCAGTTCCAGGTTGTTCGGGCAGGCAAAGACGAGGCAGCGCGCTTTGGTGTCGGAGAGCACGTGCGAGATGAGATAGGCCAGTTCGGGCACGACGGCTTGCTTGCCTCTGGGCTGGCGATTGTCGATTAAAACCTCGCCTCTGGTGGTTTCGACCCAGAGGATGGGGGTGGGGGGCATGTGCAGCCCGCCGTTCGCCAGCGTGGCGTAGGCGGCGGTCAGGTCGAGAGGCTTCATCTCGCCGCCGCCGAGGGTCAACGCCAGGCCGTAATACGGACGGTAGTCGTAGGGATAGTCGGGACATTCGAGGTGCGGTGAGACAATCGAAGTGGCTCCCAGGCGCGCCGATATGTCGAGCAGGCCATCGACACCGGCGAATTCCAGCGTCTTAACGGCGGGGATGTTCAATGAGTTCGCCAGCGAAGTGCGGATCGACACCGGGCCGCGGAATTTGCCGTCGTAGTTGACGGGTTCGTAGATATTGCCGGCGGTGTCGGTGTAGGTGGTGGGGATGTCCCATAGGATGGTTGCGGGCGTCCAGCCTTTCTCGAACGCGGCCAGATAGGTCAGCGGTTTGATCGCCGAACCGGGCTGGCGGCAGCGCGTGGTTACGTTGACCTGGCCGCCGTTGGCTTCGTCGTAGAAATCGGCGCTGCCGACCATCGCCAGGATGTGGCCGGTCGCCGGCTCGATGGCGACGAGCGCCCCGTTGGTGACCTTGCGGTCGGCCAGGGCGGCGACGCCGTTGCGCACTTCCTCTTCGGCGATTTGTTGCAGGGTGCGGTCCAGTGTGGTGTAGATGCGCAGGCCAGCGCCTTTGTAGAGCGCGTCCGGGCCGAGTTCCTTTTCCACCCACTGCCGCACGTAGACGACGAAATGCGGCGCGGGGATGACGTCGGTGTAGATGGGGGGGAAGCCGTAGGCGTCCATTTCGGCGGCGGCGGCGTTGGCTTCGTCTTGGTTGATGAATCCAGCTTCGACCATTAAGCCAAGTACGACCTTGTGCCGTTTGAGCGCCGCGTCACGCCCGCCGTGGAAGGGATCGTAGACGCTGGGTAGTTGCGGGATACCGGCCAGAAACGATGCCTGGGCCAGGGTAAGGTTGGTGGCGTTGGTGCCAAAATAGGTGCGTGCCGCCGCGTCGATGCCGTAGGTGAGGTTGCCGTAGTTGTTGTTGTTGACGTAAATTTCGAGGATTTCGTCTTTGGTGTAGCGGCGCGTAAGTTCGGTCGCCAGCACGATTTCCTTGATTTTGCGGCTGGCGGTGCGCTCGGCGGCTTCATCGGGCAGCAGGATGTTGCGGGCTACTTGTTGGGTGATGGTGCTGGCCCCGGAGACGATTTCACGCTCTTGTAGCGCGTAATACACGGCGCGCATCAGCGCGATGGGATCGAAGCCGGTGTGCACGTAGAAGTTGCGGTCTTCGGTGGCGACCGTCGCCAGTTGCAGATAGCGCGAGATTTGCGAGATGGGGACATAGGTGCGCTTCCCGGCGGTGGGATCGATGATTTCGTGCAGCAGTTGCCCGTCGCGCCCGTAGATTTGGCTGCTGGCGAAGTTGGGTTGGCGGGCGCGCAATTCGTCCGGCGAGGGCAATTGCGATGCCAGTGCGATGTAGCCGATCACCATGGCCAGCAGCGCCAGGAAGAACAATCCGACGCCAGCGAGCGTGATGTTGAGCAAAACCGAAGCCGCATGACCGGTGCGTTTTGGCTTAGCCGCCGGGGCTTTAGTGGTCTGTGTTGGTGGCGATTTCGGTGGTGGTGGCGTGGCTGTTCGCCTCGCCTGCGCCCCCGCAGTCTGCTGCGCTCCCGCAGTCCGCTGCGCCCCCGCAGTCCGCTGCGCCCCTGCCACCGGCGGGCGAATGACGGGAATGGGTTGTGTAGGCACATCGTCGATGGGAGCCTGCGCGTGCCAGGTGGAAATCTGGCGGGTGGGTTCGGCAGGGCGGGGGCGCTGTGGCGTTGTTTCAGACGGCGGAACCTGGATGCGGCGCGTCGGTTCGGATGGCGGGTACAAATCAGGCGTGGGTTGTTCCGGCCCCGCGGACTGTTGCGCCTCGATGATGCGCGGGATGCGTTGGGTCGGTTCGGCGGCAGGCGGTGTGCCTTCAGGGGTTTCTTCTACAGGTCGCTGCGCCTCCCCTCCAAGGCGGGACAGGCGCACGGTAGAATCGCTTGGAGCGGGCGGCTGCGGGCTGCGGGGTCTTAACTCCGCCGGCTGCCACGTCGAAGCGGGCTTTCCCTCTCCACTGTTTTCCGGCTCATCCGGTACGTCGTTGCGACGTTTCTCGTCATGTTCGAGCGGCATCATCCCCTCCGTGATATTGCCTCATATGGCGTGCGCCATCAAAAATCCGAAATCTAGAATCCAAAACCGTCTTATCCCCACACGCCTTTCAGCAGCGTGTAGGCACGTTGCGAGAGAGCGCGCGCGATGACGATGACTTCAGACAGTACGATTAAGGCTACGAAGATGACGACCAGTTGGGCCACTTTGTCCTGGGCGATGACCGGGATCAGCGTTGGTAAGGGGACGCCCTTCTCTCCGGTCACGCGGAACAGCGGGACGAAGAAGTGCGAAGCTCCCGCCCCGATAAGCGCCCCGGCAATGGCCCCGAACGATGTCAGGAACAGGTATTCCATAATGACCTGGGTGCTGATCTGGCGGCGTTGCAAGCCCACGGCGCGCAGGATAGTGAAGCGCCGGATGCGATCCTGCAGCGAGGCATACGTGTAGATCAGCAATCCCATCGCCGCCATGACGACCGCCGCAAGAAAACCGACCGACAGCGTGCCGAAGACGCCGACACGCTCGAATTTTGCCTGCTCTGTCTGAATCAGCGCTGGGGCATCTCTCACGGCGCCGGGAAGCACATGGAGCTTGGGGATTTGCTTGGTGACCTCACTCCCGCTGGCACCATCCTCAAGTCGCATCCATAATTCGTGCGGAACCATCATCCCGACGTAGAACGTGAGATAGTCCAGGTTACCGATGAAGGCAATTTTGTCATCATAGACGGTGGGAAAGTACCTGTAGGTTCCGGCGACCTTGAATGGCGTGTTGACACTGAATTCGTAGTTGATGCTGACGCGCAGGTTGATTTCGTCGCCAATTTGGAGATGATTCTCGGTAAACAATTTCTCCGGGATGAGGACGCCGTTGGACCATGGTGCTAGTTGATTCATCAACCCACCTAACGGCTCGTTGGCAAAGTCATATCTAAACCAGGCGACTTGGCTGAAGTCGGCCCGATCCACGGCGATAAAGCGCCCATTGATGTTGCCACTGGCGGGGAGAGACGTGGACATGCTGTAATTCCCAACCCGGGTGGCTTTTTCGACGCCCTCGAGCGTTTCGAACTGTGTCGGCAGAGGAATCCATTCTCCGGTCACTGGTGCGGTTTCTTCAGGGGGACCGGACGATGATGATGCATCGGGTAGATAGACGCTCAATGCCAGATCGGTGCCTGCGCGATAATACATGCGGTCCACCAGCCATTGATCAAGACTGGCGGCCATCGAGATGGTGTAGACGCCGAGCGCCAGTGACACAATCACCAGCAGTAAGGGGTTGATGTACGCCTGGCTCTCACGGCCCAGTTGTCGCAATGCCAGATGGGGCGTGGCCCAGGGTGTGAGGCTGGCGATCACGTCGATGGCACGCATAATCAACGGGAAGATGCGCAGGGTGAGCAGCGCAAAGGTGATAATCGCCAGCGCTGGCACCAGGATGAGCAAGGGATCCTGATACAAATCCTCCGGCTTATCGCGCGCCAGGAGCGCCAGCGTGCCATAGCGGGTCAGTTGCCGGTAGGCGTACACGGTGGGGATGAGGAGAATGAAGTCGAGGTAGATACGATACCAGAACGGTGAGCGTTGCGGGCGGGCGCGCTCGCGTTCTACATCGATAAGGCTCTGGCGGGTGGCCTGGATTGCGGGCAGGATGCGGGCCACCATCGTGATGGCCAGGGCGACGAGCGTCATGGGGATGGTGATGCCGCGCAGGCTGGTCGGCAGTGCGCCGCGCGGAATGAACGTGAGGAAGCTGGCCGTCCGGCCCATCAACTGCGCCAGCGCCATACCCACAGCAATGCCGATCGGTGTTCCAATGACAAAGAGAATCAATTCCTCGACCATCGTGAGGGTGAGGATGCTGGAAGAACGCATCCCCCGGCTGACCAGGGTTGCCGTCTCGCGCACCTGCCAGCGCGCGATAATGGCTGAGGTCAGTACCAGGAAGTAGAGGAGGAAGCCAAACGCGGGCAGATTGAAGCCCAGAAGCAAAATCGTCAGCGTGTTGCCTCGTTGCACGAACGACTTGAGCGGATCCAACGGGGGGGTGTTGATACGGGCATCCGGTAGATATTTATTGATAACGATAATGCCGCGTTCGAACCCCTCGATATATTCGACCGTTTTATCGGGCAGCACTGCGCTCTCATCCAGAATGATGTGCCAGTTGACGAACCATGTCTTGCCGGGCACCATTGGTTCCATGAAGTTGATATAGTCCTGACGGCGCACGAGGAGCTTGTTTTGGAGCGTGGCGTCTGGGTTCTCAAACCAGAATTCTGAGGTGATATCTTTGGCTTGCCAGAAACCGCGTACGCGAATAATGATCGGCGTAGAGACGATGTTGACGCTTAGGTTGAACTCTTCCCCAACATTGATCCCCATTTTCTCGGCCATACGCGTGTGCATCCACACGTCCATGACTTCGCCGGATACACCATTTTCATCCATCGGATCGCCATCGACAATCTGCATTTCCTCGGCAATGCCGTCGATGTGCACGATATCGGTGGATTCCAGATAATCTTGTTCGCTTTTGTCGTAAGATGCGCCTTCCTTGGAGCGCAGCATCATATTGCCGCTGTGGACTTCTACTCCCATATACTGGACCGGCAATCCAACTTCCGAAGACAGCGTGCCACCCACGTGGGTCGCGAGGTCCTCCGCTTCGCGCAGCGAAATGGGTACGCGACCGGAGGAAAAGGTATAGATGCTCGTCGAGAACGGAGGCCGCCCGGTCATTTTGCTGAAGGCAGCTAATTCTTGATTCAGGATGACTTGATCTACGGCCTTGGCGAAGAACGATGCGCTGTTGACCATTGCTACTGCGAAGATGATACCTAGGAGGGCTAGCACTGTGAGACCGAGATGGTTCCACAAACGTTTGATCGCAAGACGTGTGACTGAAATAAATCTGAGTACCAGTTTGATCATAAATTTAGCACCAACTCTTGGAAATTGTGACCTGCAGGGCAAGACCAGCAAGCCCTGTAAGTATAACAGGGTTACTGTAAGACGCAAGCTGAAATCGGATTTGATGAGGGGTGGTTAGCCGTCAGCCAATAGCTGACGGCTAACCACTGAACAGTGATCGCTTATGCGAACCGTGAAAGTACTGCGATGGCGTGTTTGATGTCCTCGATTTGCTTGGGGCCGCTGATTTCGCGCTCGATGGTCAGCGCGCCGGTATAGCCGAGGGCCTTTAGTTTGGGGATGAGCACGGGAAAGTTGACGCGCCCTTCGCCGAGTGGTTTTTCGACGCCCAATTGCCTTCCGTTGGTGGGATATTCGCCATCTTTGGCATGGACGCCGCGCACGTATTGCCCGAACACGTCCAGCGCATCCACCGGGTTGGCCTTGCCATACATCAGCAGATTCGCGGGATCGAGGTTGATGCCCAGGTTGTCGTACCCCAGTTCTTCGATCACCCGCAGAAGGACAACCGGCGTCTCTTGTCCGGTTTCGAACCAAAAGCCCAGCCCGCGCTCGCCGCAGTATTCGGTGATTTCGCGCAGCGCGTCGATGACGCCGGGATACAGTGCGTCGGTCATATTCTCCGGGATGAAGCCGGCGTGGGTGGTAATGCTCGGCGCACCCACCCGCGCGGCGAAGTCCGCCCCCGCCTTGAGCGCGACGAGGCGCTCGGCACGGAACTCCGGTGGCACGATGCCGATGGAAATCGGGCCTTTGACAAAGTCCCAGATGTGTGGGCCGGGCACGCCCGTCCAGATCGTGCTCACTTTGACCTCATACTGCTCCGACGCGGCGATCAGCCGGTCGGCCATTGCCGGCGTGAACAGCTCCTGATGCCAGCAGACCACCTGGCACGTCGGCAAGCCGAATTCATGTACGCGCTGCAATTCCTGTTCTGGCCCGTGTTCGAGTGGGGCCATCACTCCGAGTTTGAGGGTTGTCATGGGTTTACTCCTCCGATTTTAGATTTTGGATTTTAGATTATGGAACGGATGCTCTCGATTTCTTGGTCGATCAGGGCGATGGAGTCACGGGTGGATTCGGGCAGACAGCGGGTGGGCTGCGCGCCGGTTTCCACGCAGTTGAGGAGGTAGGTGATTTCGTTGAGGTAGCCGTCGCCCAGTTCGATATCGGCGGGATGGCCCTCCGTTCGCTCCAGGTTATCGAAGACGGTGAGCTTCCCGTCTGCATAACGCACGAAGCCGCGCTCGAACCACGCATCGAATCCCGCTTGGAACGGCACTTGCGCCGTGCTCCAGCCTCCGTGCATGTGGATTTGCGGGCCATTGTCGTAGGCGAAGCAGGCGTGGATGATGTCGTAGCTCTCCGGCTCTTCTGTGGTGCGGCCGGTGGCGTATAGCTTATCCGGCATGCCAAATACAGCATTGACGTAGTCCACGTCGTGGATGTGCAGGTCGAGCAGCGCGCCGCCGCTGCGCTGGGGATCGAGAAACCAGTTGTCCGGCGACCAGCGCGGGCGCCCGCCGATGCGGAACATATTCAAGGAGAGCAATGCCCCCAACGGCTGTTCCAGCACCAGTTTTTGGAGGTAGAGATATTCCGGCCAGAAGCGGATGCATTGCGCGATCATCAACCGCCGGTCCGCCGCGTGCGCTGCCGCGATCATCCGCTCGCAGTCGGCGACAGAAAGCGCCATCGGCTTTTCGCACAGCACATGCAGTCCGGCTTCCAGCGCGGCGATGGCGTACTGCGCGTGCAGATACGTGGGCAGGCAGATGTCCACCACATCCACGTCCGCTTCGGCGATTAACTGCGCTGCCTCCGGGTAGCGTGCGGCTTGTGAGAGATCGAGGGCCGTCTCGCTGCCCGCGAGATTGATGGCCACGGCCTCCTTCGCCGCCAGGCGTTCTGGCACAATGTCCGCAATCGCCACGATCTGCGCGTTGGGCACGTGTGGATAGCGCCGCGCGTGGTGCCATCCCATGCCCCCCATACCGAGAATTCCGACCTTTAGCATAGGTATACTCCTTCTTAATTATGTTGAGGCTATCGCTGGCGCGAGAAAGCACAAACGCGATCGTTTTGTACGGTTTGGTCGGCCAGCTTTGATCGTTGGGGTACTTAGAAAGTTAAATTTACTTACCAAGTATTGTAGCGCAAATCTGGGAGGCTGTCAAGAGGCATTTTGCCTGGTATGGTTACCGGCAAGAGGTTCTCATCACTGCAGGTGATTGCTAATCGCTCACGAAAGGAACTTCGCCTCCAACTCCTTCACCTCCTCCGTCCCAATCGGCACAAGCTCGCCGATGTGGGCTGTGGCGATGACGGCCTGGGCGCTGAATTCGGCCACTTCCAACCGGTCGAACGCCTGCATTAGCGTCGCGCCGGTAGTAAGGATAGCGTCGTTTTCCAGCAGCAGCACGGGTTTGTCCTTCGCCAGTTGCTTGATGATCTTCTTCCCGTCGTCGAATTGCACACCATAGGGCATCAGCGGGATGTCGCGCAGCACGATGTAGCTCTCCGGAATCGTGCGCGTGTCCAGCTTGCGCCGGGTGACGCTGTAGGCGACGGCGTTCGGCGACTGCGCGGTGATGATCGCGCCGATCTCCGGGTGCGCCTGGTAGATCGCCATATGCATCCGCGTGGCTCGGCTCGGCTGCTTGCGGCGCTCGCGCTGCCCGTCGCGGATCAGCACGATGTCGTCCAGGTCGAGGTACAGTCGGTCCAGCCCGTAAGGTGTGATGAGGAAGCTGTTCTCGTCCACGCGGGCGGAGACCGTACCCGCCGTGCTCGTCATCAACTGCTGGTCGTAGGCGCGATGCACCAGGTCGATGATGTGCTGGCGCAGTTCGCGCTCGCGGCTGGTGTGGAACGTCGGCTTGAAGGTGGGGAGTTTTTCGCCGTGCTTGCGCGTCAGGGCGATTTCGTCATCGGTGAGCGAGTGGACTTCGCCCACAGAGCGCGCCTGGATGAGCGTCCGCGCGCAGAAGTCCAGCGTCTCGAAGCGTTGGAATGCCGCCAGCAGGCTTTCGCCGCCGGCGACAACACCGTGATTTTCCAACAGCACCGCGTCGTAGCCCTGCGCGAACGTATCGGCGATCACCGCGCCGAGTTCGAGGCTGCCGGGGAGCCGGTAGGGCGCGTAGCCCACCTGCCCGCAGACGGTGTGCGCTTGCGGGATGATGCGCGTGTTGGGGATTTGGCGCGCGATGCTGAACGCGATCAGCGCGGGCGGGTGCGCGTGGACGATGGCGCGGAAGTCGGGCCGCTTCTGGTATATCGCGCGGTGGAATGGATATTCCGACGAAGGCTTGTGCGGTCCCATCATCGTACCGTCCGGCTTCACGCAGATGATGTCCTGCGGCTTGAGCGTCCCCTTATCCACCCCGGCCGGCGTGATCCACATATCGCCGTTTTCGTCCAGGATGGAAAGATTGCCGCCGGACGTCGTCGTCATCCCGTAGCCGTAAATGCGTTCCATAATCGTGACCAACTGGACACGCGGGTGTAGCAGTGAGAATTTCAATGCTCTTCTCCTTTCCCGTTTCGCGCCTCTTGTTTTGGTCTGTCTCGGGTATACCCCTGTTCGAGCGCTTTCACCTGATAGCGCAGCCAGGCCAACGGCACCGGTTCGTAACGGCGGCACAGGAGCACCGAGCACGTCACATGTTCGGCCACCCAGTCATCGATTGTCCCGAACAGGCGTGTGTCGAGCGACCATTCCTCGGATGCGCCGAGCACGATCAGATCGTAGGTCAGGCGCTTTGTTTCGACCAGGATGCCTTCTTGCACGGATTTGGCCTGGATAACTTGCAGGTCGAAGTTCTCTGGGACTTCTTGCAGGGCCTCTTCGACGATTTCGGCCAGGTGCAGGTTTTGGTCTTCGATTTCTTCCTCATCCACTGGTTCGGTGAGCAATCGCAGGGCCGTGATGCGCGCGTCGTCGGTCATTGAAATCTCATTGGCGAGGCGCAGCGCCAGGCGCGAGTGGGGGCCGCCGCCGACCGGCACGAGGATGCGGTTGACCTGGTCCAGGCCGCGGTCCAGCAGCACGGCGATATTAGTGCGGGCCTTTTGCATGGCGATTTTGACCGGGTTTTCGGCGAGCCGTTTATCCGTCAGTGGGCCGGGCCAACCGGCCAACAGCAGCTTTATATTGCGACGGGTTTCGATCTCGTCAAGGATGCCCTCCGCGACGCTGTTTGCCGCCCGCACTTTGGAGTACAAGGCGACGTTCCGGTCGCTCGCATCCACGGCGATCTGTCGCATAAAGCTTTGCTGCTGTGGCTTGAGCTGCCGGGCAAGACGTTGCGCGCTATCCAGCGGCAATTCCCAACTGGCGGCGATGACGCTCATCACGCAGACATAAGCGTCGTCGCTGGCCTGCGCGACGATCGACGCCAGATGCACCAGGCTTTTGATCGTCCGTGGATTGCCCGCTGCGACCAGGATAAGATCATCATCGGGTTCGGCGGCTTTGAACCGCTCTTGCGCCGCACGGACGAGAGGCGGCGCGGCGTAAAAGGCTACTGTGAACAGCGCCAGGATGCCGCCGCCGAATGCCAACGCGCGCCAGTCGGCAAAGGCGATAATGAGCAAGCACGTCGCCCCGGCCAGATATGGCGTCAACGGGAAGAAGGGCGCTTTGAAGGGGCGTTCGATGTCCGGGTACAGTTTGCGCAGGCGGATCATCGACAGGCTGCCCCAGAACAAAACGAACAGGTAGCCGGAACTGGAGATGTAGCTGAGGAAATCCACCAGCCCGATGACCGCGACGAGCGCGCTCAGTCCGCCGATGATAAGGATCGCCACGTGCGGGGTGCGGAAGCGACTCAGTTTGGAGAACATGCGCGGCCACACACCGTCGCGCCCCAGCGTGAACGCCTCGCGCGTCGCGCTGAGCATCGCCGAGTTGATCGACGTGAGCGTGGCGATCATCCCGGCGACGGCCATGAGCGGCACGCCCCATCCAGGGATGAAGCGGCGCACGGCGTCGGTGAGCGCCGTCTCCGACCCGGCCAGTTCTTGCCAAGGGACGGTTCCCAACGTCACCAGTGCCACCAGCACGTAGATGAGCGTGCAGAGCGTCAGACTGACGAGGATGCCGCGCGGGATATTGCGGCTTGGGTTGCTGATCTCTTCAGCGTCGTCGGCGATGACCTCGAAGCCGACGTAGGCATTGTAGACCAGGGCGATGGTCGCCATAATGCGTGTGAAGTTCTGCCAAAATCCCTTGTGCGCGAAGATGCTGTCACCGGCGATGAACACCCCCCAACTGAACCCCTCCGGATGGATGAATCCGGCGACGATGTAGAGTACGAACACGCCCAACAACAGACCGCCCAACACGTTTTGCGCGTTGCCCACTTTGGTGACGCCCAGGATGTTGAGGAACGAGAACAGCGCAATGACGATGACGGCGGTGGGTACGATGGGCAAGAAGGGCAAAAACACTTTCAACGAGTAGGCGAACCCCACCGCCGAAAGCGCCGCATAGAATGTGCTCGACAGGCAATCCATAGAGCCGACCAGGAACGAGAGAATGCCCGTGCCGAACGCCTCGCGCACGTAACTCATCGCCCCGCCCGCTACCGGATAGGTTGTGCCGAGTTCGCAGTAGTTAATGGCGACGCCGTAACTCAGCAACCCACCGATCAACAAAGCCAACACCGCTGCCGGGCCGGCCATTCCCGCGGCGTGTCCGGTCAAGACGAAAATTTCGGCCGCAATCGTGCCGGCCGTCCCTAACATAATGACTTGGGTTAGGGTCAATTGACGTTTGAGCTTACGCTTGCTCATAAAATATATCCCCCTAAGGTGGCCAAATTGAAACGATAACCGGGTATTTTACCACGTTTCGTTAGCTTTGCTGAGCCTCAGTGGGCAGTTTCTCACCACAATACGGACAGGCTTTCCATTGCGGATCGATACCTTGCCTGCAGTGGGGACAGAGATGGCGCGTCGCGTGCACTGGAGGGGGATGATTTAGATGGATTGCTGCCGTGATGAGTAGGGCAATATGGCCGGCAGGTATAATGAGGATCAACAGAATAATCAGCGTGATACCGAATTTCTCTTTGAGACTGGTGGGCTTGTTCTCCTCACACCAAAGGCAGAAATCGTCTTCTTCGCTTTCGTAAGCCTGGAATCCGGTGACAAGCGGGCCGCGATTCAATGTGAAGAAGAGCAGGCCGACCACGGCCAGCCCTGTCGCCAGCAGCGCGTAGATCAACCATTTGCGTTTCTTGCGCATCGTACATCCTTTCTGAGCGAGCGGGTACGGCTCGCCTATCGGGATTGTACTATCATCGTAGCCTAAAGCAATGCATGGCTGCCCGGTGACAGAATGATGTCCCATACAAAAACGAGGTCCCGGGAACGGGACCTCGTTTTTGTGAACATAGGCTTTTAGCCTTGCGCCCACTCGCTTATTCGTTTGTCATTCACGGTGGGCATCTGTGGCCGGCTGACTATCCGTCGCTCGCTCTGCCCCGCCAGGTTGCGAATGGATTGCATAATGCGTTCCGACGCCGCGTGGACGCCGTCACGGTCCTCGACGTCGCCTTCCAGGCGCAACGGCTGGCCTACGGTCATCGCGTAGGGGCCGCGCCAGTACCAGCGGATTAGTTCGTCGTCAGGGTGCATGCGGGTATCGTAGGTGTGGATGTTCTCCCGTTGCAGGTGAATGCCTACCGGGATGATCGGCGCGCCGGTCAGCAGCGCCAGCCGCGCCGCGCCCGTGCGCGGACCGTGCAATCCGCCCTCACGAGGACTGAGCGAGCCCTCCGGGAAGATGCCCACCGTCTGCCCGTCCTTGAGCCGCCACAGCGCCTCGTCGAAGGCGGACCGCCCGTTGGTGCGAACGACGGGAATCTGTCCCGTTCGCCGTAGCAAGCGTCCCACCACCGGGATGGTGAAGACGGACTGGGTAATGAGGATGCGTACCGGTTCGTCGCAGAGCGTCGTCATAATCAGCGGATCGGTGGTGCTGGGGTGGTTGGCGGCGATGATCTTCGGCCCGGCGGGCAGCGGGGTGTGGAAGACGATATCCGGGTTGAGCGTGAGTTTATAGTATAGCGCCACGAGCGGCTGGCCCACCGTGTACAGCAGATCCTCCCAATCGACGGGTTGGGTTTTCAGTCTCGGCCACTCGATGGGTCGAGCGTATGGTCTGGCGTATCCTTCTAAAAGCATGGTTTCCCTCCCGAAATATTAACCGCTCATTTCGCCGCGCTATTCGACTGACCTTTTATAACCCCGTAGCGCTTCGTGCGATTCGCGGTTCGTGTGTTGAATTTCTCAATCTGTAGACAGGATACTTCATGCGGGAGGGTTCCACATGCCCCAAAGGGGGTATTGAGGGGGTATTTGCATCGTGCAGAGACTACAAAAGTCTCACGTGATGCCTTGTCGAGCAGATACTTGCGTTGAACGAGAATGTGTATAGCGCAGGCACGTGCTGAGACTTTTGTAGTCTGGCTACGCCAGCATCAGCGCCAGGAAGCGCTCGACGGCGCGGCGGGCGGCACGGGCGGCGGGAGCGTAGCGCGGCAGGACGAGGTCGAAGGCGTGATCGGTCTGGGGAAATTCGGCGTAGACCGCCGGTGCGCCCGCCTCCAACAGCTTGCGGTGCATGGCGCGGGTGGACTCCAGCGGCATGTACCAGTCGTGCGTGCCCTGGATGAGCAGGGTAGGCGGACAGTGCGGCCTGACGTGTTCGATGGGCGAGGCCAGCGCGTAGATGTCGGGAACTTCGTCCGGCGATCCGCCGAGCAGCAGGCCGATCTCCGGGTTGCCGGGAACATTGTAGTACGTGGTGCGCATGTCCACCGCGCCGTAGAACGAGACCACGGCGCGCACGGAGGCATCAGCGCCGCACAGATCGTCCGGCGTGAAGGCGGGATGATGCGGCGTGTAGGCCGTCAGCAGCGCGAGATGCCCGCCCGCCGATCCGCCGGAGACGACGATGCGCGCCGGATCGACGCCCAGCCGCCGGGCGTTGGCCTTGAGCCAGACGATGGCGCGCTTCACGTCGCCGACCATGCCGTAGAGATCGGTTTCAGGCCACAGCCGGTAGGCGATGTCCATAACAACGTGGCCCTGCGCCGCCAGGTAGCGGAAGATGGGGCGCGTGCCGATGTCCTTGTTCAGATAGCGCCAACTGCCGCCGTGACAGTAGACAAGCGCCAGCCCGGAAGGTTTGACGCCTTTCGGCGGCTGCCACACGTCGCAGAGGAGCGGGCGGACGGTGTCGGATTCGGGAAGTGGGAGTTTCCAATAAATAACGTCGCGTGTCCAACGGGGTTTGGGCGCGGGCGAGATGCCCTGGGGCAAATACCACAGCCACCGCGCACGCCGGGTGCGCGCCGCCTGCGCAGGAGGGATTTGGTCGCGCCAGTGCGGGCCGAACGCTTGCTCGAAGCCGGTTTGCTGTGTCAGCACGCGCCACGTGTAGAGGAGCGCCAACGCGCCGCTCGCGCCCCCCGCGATCTGGGGCGCGCGTCTGCCGGAATCCATGTCGCGCAGCATCCGCGCGATCCCAAGCAGGGCGACGAGCGGCGACAGCGCCGTGGCGAGCATCTTCGCCACGTAGAGGCTCCGGTTCAGCGGCGAGCCGGTCTTGACGAGGAAGAGCGCGCCCGTTCCGAGCGTCAGCAGCGTGGACAGCCACGCAGCAAGGTCTTGGCGTTTTTGTGAGTTTGATGTTTGCATATCTTTCTCATAACCCTTGCGAAGGTTTCCGAACCTTCGCAAGGGTGATTGAACTACAGCAGCCCAAATTCTCCGGCGCGGTGGGTGGCTTCGGTGCGGTTGTGGACATCGAGCTTGCTATAGATGCTTTTTAAGTGCTGTTTCACCGTCGCCGTGGCGATGAAGAGTTTGGCGGCGATCTCCTTGTTGGAGAATCCGAGCGCCAGGAATCGCAATACCTCGATTTCGCGTTCAGTGAGCGGTTCGATGAGTGCGGAGAGCGCGGGATTGTGATCCCGCGCAAGCGTGGTAGGAGATACGCGCTGTGGCCGGTCTCTGACCGCGCCACCCTCGGCGAGCACTTGCTCCACAAACGCCGGAGCCGCGCGCTTGACGTCGGGCAGCATCGCCAGCACGCGCGGGTCTTCGTCGAGGAAGACGCGGACGTAATCCTGCGGCGCGGCGAGTTTGACGCCGCGCGTGAGCCGTTCCAATGCCGTGGGCTGGTAGCCCGCTGCTTCCTCGGTGAGCGCCTGCACGATGTAGACGCTAATCAGCCAACGCCCCAGGCCGCGCTCCTGCGTAAAGCGTTCCAGGCGGCTTAGCCATTGCCGCGCGTCGGTGATCTGGCCCTCCGCCAGCAGCAGCCGCGCGTAGACCAGATGCTCTTCGATGCGCAAATACTGCGGCACGTCGCCGGGCGATAACTGCATTGCTTCTGCCCACTGTGTGACGGCGTCGAGATCGCCCTGGCGCAAGCGGAGGTCGGCCTCGGTCGCCGCCAGCCAGTGGGCGTCGGTGAGAGCTTCCTCTGAGGCGAAGTGTTGGGCGCGTTGCACAGCGTCGAGCGCCGCTTCGGTTTCGCCGCAGGCGTACAGGATCGGCGCGGCGATGCCGAGTGAGAACATCGACAGGCTGCCGATGGCGAGCGGTTCGCTGAGGGATTGGCCTTTTTCGTGATACTGGCGCGCCAGCTCAAGTTGGTTGGCCTCGTAGTGCAGCAACGCCAGGCGGGTGAAGACGAGGCCCGCCAGCGGCGAGGGGTGGCCCGCCGCGTCGGTGTAGCGTTCGATGGTCTGGTGGCAGAGGGCGACGGCCTCGCGGCGTTTGCCGTGGCTGTCGAGCGCCGCCGCCAGCGACATTTCCACGACGACGGCGAAGACCTGGTTTTCGAAGGCGATATCGCCCGATTGCCCGATCTTGCTCGCTTCGCGCAAGGTGGCGATGGCTTTGGCGATGTCGCCGGTGCGCTCTTGCGCTTCGGCCATGCCCCACAGGCCAAGGATGCGCCAGTGCGGGTGCTCTTTCCTGAGCAGGCGCAGTGCATTGTCGATGTGCTCGGTGGCGCAGTCGTAGTCGCGGCGGCCCAACGCGATGTAGCCGCGCAGCAGCCACAGTTTGCCCAGGTCGGCGGCGGGGATTTCTCCAAGACGGGGGCGTTTGTCGGTTGCGTCGGGGAAATTGTTGGGATACGTCTGGCGCAGGGCAGTTTCGGCGGCGTCGGCATACGATTCCGCCGGTTCCACGTCGCCGGTCAAGGCGAGGATCCAGCCTTTGGTGGTTGCCAGCGCGATGTCGGCGCGTACGCGAACGTCGGGTAGAGCATCGAGCCAGCCACGCACGGCTGTGACGCCGCCGCTGTGAAGGGCGGGTTCAGCGGCCTGGCGGATGAGGCGTTCGGCGTCGTTAAGCAAATCTGGATCGGTTGAGATAGCCGTGCCGGAAAGGGCGTGCTGGATGGCCGCCGGCATCTCGCCCTGGCTTTCGTACCACAGCGCCGCGCGGTGGTGCAGCCGGGCGGCTGTGGCGGGCGGGAGGGTGGGGCGCAGCGTCTCGGCGAAGAGGCGGTGATAGCGGTACCACTCGCGCCGGTGATCGAGCGGGATGAGGAACAAGTTGGCGGCGTCCAGGCGTTCGAGCATGGCCTGGCTGTCGTCGCGGCCCATCACCGCATCGCACAGGGGGCTAGTGAGCCGGTCGAGGATGACGGTCTGCCGGAGAAAGTCGCGGGTGGCGGATGCTTGGCGTTGGAGCACTTCGGCCACGAGGTAATCGAGCACGTAGCGGTTGTCGCCGCTGAAGGCCGCGATGAAGGTGCGCGTGTCGGCCAGGTTGCCCTGGCGCGTCGCCATATCCTGCAGGGCCAGCGCCGCCAGTTGCAGTCCGGCGATCCAGCCCTCGGTGCGCGCTTCCAACGCTTCCACGATTTGCGGGGAGAGCGTCAGCCGCATGGTCTGGCTGAGGAAAGCGGCGGCTTCTTCAGCTGTGAAGCGCAGGTCGCGCTCGCGCAGTTCGACGATCTGGTTGCGGGCGCGCAGGCGGGGTAGGGGGAGGGGTGGATCCTCGCGGGTGTTGATGACGGTGTGCATGATCGGCGGTTGGTTTTCCAGCAGGAAGCGCGTGATGTCGTGGACGGCGTCGTTGGTAATGAAGTGGTAGTCGTCGAGCACGAGCACGAGCGGCGTGCCGGCGGCGGCGATGTCGGCGATGAGCGGCGCAATTAACCGGTTGAGCGCCGTCACATTGGTTTGGGCGAGGCCCGCCGGTTGAAGGAGCGTTTGAACGGAGCGCCCGATGCGCCCGTCGGCCTGTTGGAGCGCGGCGATGAGGTAGGCGAGAAATTGAAGTGGGCTGTTGTCGCCTTCATCGAGTGAGAGCCAGGCGATTTCACGTGCGGCGGCGCACACCCATTCGGTGATCAGCGTCGTCTTGCCGAATCCGGCGGGCGCGGATAGAAGCGCGAGCCGTTTGCCGGCGCGCAGCCCCTCGTCGAGTTGCGCGAGCAGGCGCGGGCGCGCCACCAAGTTGGGGCGCGTCGGCGGTATGTAGAGTTTGGTCACAACCAGGGAAGTGAGCATAGGGGTAATCTTAGCACATCTTGAGAATTCTACCCAATTGTATCCACAACAAAATGGTTTATAATGGTTGCATAATGAAACCATTATGGAGGTCCCAATGACAACCGTCACTGTGAAAAACATCCCGGATACGCTCTACGAGCAGTTGAAACAAGCGGCCCAATTGCATCGTCGTAGCATCAACAGCGAGATTATTATCTGCATTGAGCAGGCAATGGGCGGTCAACCGATTGACCTGGAAATGACGTTGGCGCGGGCGCAAGTCTTGCGCGAAAAAACGGTAGCTTATCCTATCAGCGATGAGGCCTTCAATGAGGCAAAAACGGCAGGCCGGGCATGATCGTCGTTGACACAAATATCATCGGCTATCTGTATTTGAGCAGCCCTCATTCTATACAGGTTCAAGAAGCATTACTCAAGGATTCACAATGGGCAGCGCCGTATTTGTGGCGCAGCGAGTTGCGGAATGTACTGGCGCTTTACATACGACAAGGCAGGCTATCGTTAAATGATGCTCAATTACTTATGGATGAAGCTTTGATGCTGATGCGGGGTCGGGAGTATATTGTGGCATCGTTCCCGGTGTTGAATCTGGTTGCGATTAGTACTTGTTCTGCTTACGATTGTGAATTTGTTGCTTTGGCGCAGGATTTGGGCGTACCGTTAGTTACGGTAGACAAGCAAATCCTCAACCAGTTTCCCGATGTTGCTATATCTCCGAAGGCATTTGTAACAGCAGTACCATAGTGTGAAGGTTTGTTACACAAATGTCTTTCTTGTCTCTGCGACAATGAACTTTATAATGGAAGCGTTGGAATCAGTAAGGGGGCGATTATGGCGACTGTGGTTGTAAATCATATTCCGGATGCGCTCTACGGGAAGTTGTGACAAGCGGTTCACTTACTTGGTATTAGCAGTTTGCAGGCGGAGAATGATGCGAGTTGATGGGGTTCGATTGTCAGTACGGTTTAGTGGAATAGTCTTGTTGCTGGTGTGTGTAATCTGCGCAACTTCTCTGCTTATGGAGCCTTTTTTGTCTTTCTTTTTTTCTAACTTGCATTGTGTCTGGATATGTATGGGGGGGGCATAGGAGGCGCAAACGGCGACATACCGTTTGCCGGGATAGTCATAGGATGCGAAGCTACTAG
>DAIUDK010000052.1:8110-32090 GCA_036845725.1 Chloroflexota bacterium | reverse complement strand
GCAGGTGGCGTTACCGTAAGGCAGCGTCACCTGCCTTTTTCTATACGCAATGCCCAGGAATAGAGACCAGGTAGTTGGGTGATTTGTTCATTCACTGATTTGTAATTCGTAAGGAGTGCTTATGTTTCCAATGCCAAGAACGTTGAATTTGCCGCAGGGACCACTGGAAGGACTGCCGCCGGTAGCTGAATACGACTGTCTGCGCGTGGACGAGCCGATCACCGTCGATGGGCGTCTCGACGAACCGGTGTGGCAGCGCGTGACGTGGTCGACGCCGCTCGTCAAGATGGATACGGGCGTGCCGGTGTCGCTCGACTCGCGCGTGGCGCTGCTATGGGACGACGCCTACCTCTACGCCGCCTTCAAGTACGAGGATCACGAAATCTGGGGAACGCACGTCGAACATCACGATCATGTCTATCACCGCGACAGCGACGCCGAGATTTTTGTTGATGGCGACGGCGTCTATTATGAACTGGGCGTCAACCCGATCAACACGATCTACGAGGTATTCTGGACATGGGTGGAACCGGTGGTCGAGCGGCACGACATCGCACGACTGAACCACTTTTTCTCCCTTGAGAGCTTCTTCTATTTCCTACCCCGATTGGACGAGCGCATGGGCCGCATCGGCGAGCGGGATTGGGAACTGCCCGGCCTCAAGCACGCTGTTCAGGTGGATGGCGCGCTCAACTGCCCGGCGATCCGCGACAACGGCTGGACCGTCGAATTCGCGCTGCCCTGGGAAGGGCTGAAGGCGCTCGGCAATCCGCACACCCCGCCGCGTCCCGGCGACGTTTGGCGCATCGGCGTCTCGCGCTGCCAGCACTTCCGCGACGAACACGGCAACAACATTTCCGTTGATTGGTCGTGGAATCGGCACGGCTATATCAACATGCACATTCCCGAGCGCTGGACGCGAGTGCGTTTCGTTGATAGAATAGCTTGATCATTTTTTGCCACGAATCTTCACGAATAGAATACAAATCGGTGCGGATTCGTGGTTTGATTCTTGGAGGTCGTCATGAAAATTTTGGTTGGTGCGATTGGACATGAATCGAATACGTTTACGCCATTTTTGACGCGCCTGGAAGACTTCCGCGCGCGCTACGGAGATGAGACGCTTGCGCCTCCGATTCGCCACAACGCGTTCGGCGGGATTGTCGCCACATTGCAGGCGCGCGACGATGTCATGCTTGTTCCGTCGGTCACGGCGCACGCGATGCCCGGCGGTGTGGTGGAGCGTGGGGCTTTCAAGACGTTGAAGGGTGCGCTGCTCGAAGCTGCTCACGACGTGGATGGCGCGTGCATCTTCCTGCACGGCGCGATGCGGGCGGAGGGCGTGGATTATGCAGAAAACGACATTCTTATGGCCCTGCGCGCCAAGCTTGGGCCGGACATTCCAATCGTCATTGCACTGGATATGCACGCCAACATCGTCGCGGAGACCGCGCGCACCGTCGAGGCGATGGTCGCCTACCACACCGCGCCCCACGACGACGCCTACGAAACGGGCGTCAAGGCCGCCGAGATGCTGCTGCACCGGCTCGATGGCGGGCGGCTGGCGATGGGCTTCGCCAAAGTTCCGTTCCTGCTGCCCGGCGAGAAGGCCGAAACGTCCGTCGGCGCGATGCGCGAGATGATGCAGCGCGTCGCCGATCTCGAAGCGCAACCCGGCATCGTCTCCACCTCGCTGATGAACGGCCACTGCTGGGCCGACGTGCCCGACATCGGCGTGATCGCCGTCGTTGTCACCGATGGCGACGAAGCATTGGCTCAGGCGGAGGCCGACCAGCTTGCCGCGACGTTCTGGGCGCGCCGCGCGGATTTCGACTTCCACACCGAGGCGTACTCCGTGGACGAGGCCGTGCGCGTGGCGATGGCTGCGCCCGAATCCACCGTCTTCCTCTCCGACTCCGGTGACAATCCCGGAGCGGGCGGAACCACGGATGTGACGGCGGTGCTCGAAAGCCTGCTGCGGCAGGGTGTGACCAACACAGTTGTTGCCGCGATCTGGGACGCTGCCGCCGTGGAAACGTGCATCGCGGCGGGTGTGGGCAAGCGCGTGAGCCTTGAAATCGGCGGCAAGCTCGACACGCGCCACAGCAAACCATTGCCCGTCACAGGGACGGTGCGCCTGATCTCCGACGGCGACTACTACCGGGGCGGCGTCCGCGAGCCGCATCGCCTGGTACAGCGCGGGCCGGTCGTCGTCCTCACCGTCGAGGGCGTGGACGTGGTGCTCTCCGCCAACCGTCTCAGCATCGAAGAACCGGCGCACCTGCAAAGCCTGGGCATCGAGCCATTGGCGTACAAGATCGTCGTCCCCAAACGCGGCTATTTGACGACACCGTTGCACGTCATCAGCCCACGCTCGATCCTGGCGATCAGCCCAGGCGTGACGAATTGCGATGTGCGGCAGTTGGCATACCGGCGCGTGCAGAGGCCGATGTATCCGCTTGATGAGTTTTAGGTCTTGGATAGAGTGTGTTAAGACAAAAGAAGCATTTGATCAGTTATACACTTGTCCTTGTGATAGCTTTGCTATCATTAGGTACATTTTTGTATGGTGTTCACCTGCTTAACTCTCGCTTTCCAACTCCAGATAGTGCAATGAGCAAGATTATTCAAGCTGCCGCAAAACACAACAGGCGTTATGTCATTGATGCTAATCTTGATACAAGGCAACGACCGCATATAGCGATTTCGCCATATGCCTGGGATGTTTTGGTCGCCAATTCTGATGAGCTTCCATTGGCTACAGTGACGATGACTACCACGGGCAACGATATGGATGTAGTGTCATCGGAAATTCGGATCACTTGCCCGTCTTCGATGATAGAGTGTAAATCGCATAACGGCCAAGTAGTTAGTCCGCGTCATTTTTATGTGTATACGTGTACTGTCTCTATAGAAGATCGTTAACGAGACTCCACCCGCGTCTGACTGCTGCTGCGCGACCTGCGGTGAACTCAGGCGAACCGTCGGAGACCGGCCACAGCTCTCGGGAAGTTGTACTTTTACGGACGCTTAGATTGGCAGATTTGATCGGCAACATATTGATAAACGATGCTCTTTTCTTGAGGAAAATGTTATGGAAAGTGAAATTGGCAAGAAAGAATTTCCAATTTGGTTGTTAGGGGACTCTAATCCTAGAAATTGGCAAGATGTTTTGTTAAGCCCTCTTGATTCACGCCACCCTGCGCGGCATAACATCTGGACGTCAGTGCTTGATGTGATCCAGGATAAGGTTTTTAGAGAATGTCAAAGGCGTGTTGATACTTCATCACTCTATATTCGAAACGCGATTGAGGATCCGCGCGCTAAACCGCCCAGCAATAAAGCAAACTGGAGCGAGGGGGTGGAACAATCAATTGAGCTGTTCCACCAATATCTTTGTCAGTATCGTCCCGCGCTTCTATTCTGTTTCGGAGCTTTTTCGTTTGAATTTGCCAGACGTGCGCTTAGACAAGAGCACAATCGTCCTTTTCAACTTTGGGGGGCAAGGAGTCTAGGCGTTGAGTTCAGAAAAACGATAGAGGCTTTCGACCCGAGCCGTATAAACATATTCCCGCTTCTACACACAAGTATCTCGCGTGGAAGGTTTATCGAAAGTCACAACTACTTTACGGAAAAGGAAGGCGGCAACTATTTCGAGTATGTGGGAAATCACATAGCCGATAAACTTTTGATGTATTGCGAGCAGTTGAAAATCTGGATAGAGTAATTATTTTTACGGAGGTAGACATGACTGAAAATTTTGTACTTTTACCGACGCCACGGCAGATCACATGGCTTCAAGGCAACTTCACATTCACAGATGGGCGATTGGTGCTGCTGGATCCACGCCAGTCGCAAGCAGTGCGGTTTGCTGGACTGCGGTTCTGCGCGGCGGTGCGGCAGCATCTCGGCCTGGATTGGGACGTGACCGCCAGCAGCGCTGTGCCCGCCGAGCAGGTGGGGCTGACGCTGGCGATTATGCCGGAAGCGGTCGCGCAGCCTGAGGGCTACCGGCTGCGCGTCGCGCCAGAAGGAATCACGATTCACGCGCGCGATGCGGCGGGCGTCTTCTACGGCGTCTGCACGCTCATCCAGCTCGTGCAGCAGGCCGAAGGGAGCGTGCTGCCGTGTCTGGACATTGCCGACTGGCCCGATTTCCCGGCGCGCGGCGTGATGTTGGACGTCAGCCGCGACAAAGTCCCCACGCTGGAGACGCTCTTCGCGCTGGTGGATCGCCTGGCAAGTTGGAAGATCAACCAGGTGCAGTTGTACACCGAGCACACCTTCGCCTACCGGCAGCACCCGGAGGTGTGGGAACACGCTTCCCCGCTGACGGGCGCGGAGATTCTGGCGCTCGACGCTTACTGCCGCGAGCGTTTCGTCGAACTCGTCCCCAACCAGAACTCCTTCGGGCACATGAAGCCCTGGCTGATCCACGAGCGGTACGCGCACCTCGCCGAAACGCACGGCACAATCAAGACGCCGTGGGGCAGTTACACGATGCAGGGGCCGTTCAGCCTCGCGCCGGAGCATCCCGGCAGCCTGGAACTCGTCCGCAGTCTCTACGACGAGCTGCTGCCGCACTTCACCAGCCGCCAGATCAATGTGGGCTGCGACGAGACGATTGACCTGGGCCAGGGCGCGAGCAAGGCGGCCTGCGAGGCGCGCGGCGAGGGTCAGGTCTACTTCGACTTCCTGCTGAAGATTTACCAGGACGTGACGCGGCGCGGCTATACGATGCAGTTCTGGGGCGACATCATCACCCAACACCCCGACCTGGTGCCGCAACTGCCCCGCGACGTGATCGCGCTGGAATGGGGCTACGAATTCGATCACCCCTTCGACGAGCACGGGGCGCAGTTCGCAGCGGCGGGCGTGCCCTTCTACGTCTGTCCCGGCACCGCGTCGTGGAATTCTATCGCCGGACGTACCGACAACGCCCTTGGCAACCTGCACAACGCCGCCGAGAACGGCCTCAAGCACGGCGCGACGGGCTACCTCAACACCGACTGGGGCGATTACGGGCACTGGCAATATCTGCCGGTGAGCTACCTGGGCTTCGGCGCGGGGGCGGCGTATTCGTGGTGCCTGGAGGCGAATCGTGTGTTGGACGTTCCGCAAGCTCTTAGCCGCTTTGCCTTCGACGATCCGAGCGGTGTGATGGGCGCACTCGCCTACGACCTGGGCAACGTCTACCAGATCCCCCACGTCCCGCGCATCCACAACTCAAGCGTGCTCTTCCGCGTGTTGCAGGGCGACACCGCTTATCAGGATCGCTTGAAGGATGTGACCGCCGAGGACTTCGAAGGCGCGCAAGAACGCATCGCGGCGATTCTGGCGCGATTGGATGACACACGTATGACCTGCCCGGATGCAGACTTGATCAAACGTGAGTTTGCCAACGCCGGGCGACTGCTGCAACACGCCTGTCGCCGCGCGTTGCAACTTCTGGGGCAAGAAACGGACAAGTCCGTCATGCTCGCCGACCTGGAAGAAACGATAGCCGAACACAAAACGCTGTGGCTGGCCCGCAACCGTCCCGGCGGCCTCGCGGACAGCCTGAAGCGCTTCGAGGCACTGCGCAAGGCGTATCTGTGATTGGGTGTTTTTCGATCAGCAGATTGTCGGTAATCGGTAACTGGTGATTAATAATCGGTAATCAGTGATTGATAATCAGTGATCGGGCATACTCCGATAACCAGTTACCGTTTACCGGTTACCGTTTAATAGTCCCCCCCGGAAATCGAAATGGACTTGACCAATGCGTATAGAATTTTACAGAATGCCGCCGGTGTCGTCACACCGGCAGCGCAGCTTGTGGTGCGGGTTCGTGGGGACGTCGTGTTCTCCGAGGCGTTCGGCTGGCTCGATCCGGAGACCTGCACGCGCCCCACGCAACGCGACACGCTGTTCGACATGGCCTCGGTGAGCAAGCTGTTCACTGTCACGGCCTTTATGACGCTCGTGGAAGAAGGCCGCGTCGCGCTCGATACGCCGGTCGGCGCAGTCCTGCCGGAGTTCAGCGGCTTGCGTCCGATCCAACCCTACGAAGCCCCGCTCAATCCTGGCGAAATGGTTGCTGTCTCTGAAAACGGCGGCTTTGTGGATGCCGGTCGTGTTACATTTCACGATTTACTCACCCACACATCGGGCCTTCCGGCATGGCGTCCGCTTTACCGCGAATCAAGTGCCGACGCCGCCCGCCAGATGGCGCTGGACACCTTCTTTTCCTATCCCACCGGCATACAGGTCGTCTATAGCGATATCGGCCTGATCCTGTTGGGGATGGCGGTCGAGCGCCTTACCGGGCAATCTCTCGACGCCGCCGTGAGTAACCGCGTCACCGCCCCGTTAGAACTGCACAATACCCGCTACCTCCCGCTACCTTCCGTTGAATCCATTCAATCCGTTGAGAACATCGCACCGACGGAATTCTGCGCGTGGCGTGGACGCCGTATCGAGGGCGTTGTCCACGACGAAAACGCCTACTGTCTCGGCGGCGTCGCCGGGCACGCGGGGATATTCTCCACGGCGGAGGACGTCGCAGCGTTTGGGCAGATATTCCTGGATCGTCCAACCGGGCAGCGGCGTGGCTTTCCGCTGCTGCTATCCTCCACAGTGGACGCGATGACGCGCTGTTACACCGGCGGCCTCGGCACGCGGCGCGGCCTGGGTTTTGCGTTGTGGCTGGACGACCCCGAAGCCAGCAGCAACCCGTTCAGCCAACGCGCCTTCGGGCATACCGGGTTTACCGGCACGTGCCTGTGGATCGACCCCGAACGTGATCTCGTCGTGGCGTTGCTCACCAACGAGGTCTACAACGGGCGGCAGAACCGGGGCATCGCGGGGCTGCGCATCGCTGTGCATCGGGCGGTTGTGGAGGTTGTTGATCATCACCTTTGCGGTTATTGATTTTATATAGCTTTTAGATATAATACAGATATACGGAGGTGCAGAATGACCATTAAGGTGATGCTTTCTTTTCCCGATGAATTTTTGACGCAAGTCGATACGTTGGCTGCAGCCGAACAACGCAGCCGCAGTGAGTTGGTGCGTGAGGCGTTGCGACACTATATGGCCACCCGAGCCAGCGTGCTGCGACCCGGTGACTTGCCTCAAGTACGCGCAGCGGTAGAATCTTTTTCTACACTGGCGCAGATATCTCCTGGCGTCAGCGAGGATAGCGCCGACGTTGTGCGGCATTGGCGGGATGAACGCAGATGACGTCGTCGTTCGTGTTGGATACCTCGGTGGTGCTCAAGTGGATTCGCCGGGAAGAAATTTTAGCGGATCGTGCATTGAGCATTTTGCACACCTATCTTGAAGGTCGCCATCGGCTGATTGTGCCGACGTTGCTGGCTTACGAGGTCGCCAATGTTTTGCGTTACAAACCTGAATTGTCCACGGCAGATGTTGAACTGGCGCTCCAAAGTTTATTTGACCTGGGTTTGGAATGGGCGCCCGCCTCATCTGCTTTGACGCAGTGTGCGGTGAACATCGCCCGTACTTACGATACCACGGTCTATGACGCCGTTTTTGCGGCTGTGGCCGAAAGCGTTGGCGCGATATTTGTGACCGCGGACGCACGTCTGGTGCAACGTTTGGATGGGCTGCCTTTCGTGGCCTTCCTCGGTGATATGGGGTAAAGTGATGAGTGACAGAATCCAGCAGATAGAGTCCTACGTCAAACGGTCGATGGAGACGGTGACGGCGCCCGACTTAAGAATCGCTCACGACTTCAAACACGTCGATCGAGTGCGCGGGTGGGCGTTGCGTATTGCCCGCGGAGAAGCCTTCCAAGACCTGGAACTCGTCGAAGCTGCCGCGTTACTCCACGACATCGGTTTGACGCGCGTGGAAGTCGAACAGCGCCGCCAGCATGGACCGGTGGGTGCGGACATCGCAGCGCAGTTTCTGCGTGAACACCGGCTGTTCGATGAGAACGAAATTCAGATCATCGCCGATGCGATACGCTATCACAGTGCACCTCGTGGCGGCGGCCCGCTGGGCGCGCTCCTGCGTGACGCCGACAAATTGGACGCATTGGGCGCGGTGGGCCTGATGCGGGCGTTCACGTCGAAGTATGCCAGGCCGGAATATGCCCCTGATAACATCAAGGGTGACACCTGGGAGATGCCTATGGCAGGATTCGAGGCGCGATTTGCCGCCGGAGAAGGGATCGGCGAGCACATCATCGACCAGGTGAACTTTCAAATCAGCTTTTATGGAGAATTGCACACAGAGACGGCGAAACAGCTTGGGCGTCCACTGGTTGCGTTTATGAAGGCTTACGTTCTCCAGCTTGAGGCCGAAATCACAGGCTTCCAGCAGCAAAGTGTATAGGAGGGAATATGAAACGGGAAGAGTTGGCGGCGTTCAGGGTAACCCCATACCTCAAGTACGGGTACGAAGATGTCATCGCGGCGGCGAAGCCCATTTTCGAGGCATTGATCGACGATCTTATCCACCTGCCGGAGAATGCCTCCGAAGCGGAAAGATTGCTCGTCTTTCAGCGTTGTGTCGAGCGTTTGAATGAAATGGATGAAAGCGAAGACCTCTCCTATGGAATCGACACCATTGAGCGCGAGGAATTTTGCGAGCAATTGTACATGATTGGTGAGATTGTGGGACTTGACCCCACAAGTGACTTCGTTGACAATTGGCGGGAGTGGTAACCGTTGATCGTCATCGGCCTTATGTCCGGCACCTCCGCCGACGGGACGGACGCCGCTATTGTGCGGCTGGAAGGTGCGCCCCCCACGCTTGCGTGGGAAGTGTTGCACCACACCCACGTTCCCCACCCACCGATGCTGCGCGACGAAATCTTCGCCTGCTTCCGCCCCGAAACCGGCAGCGTGGATCGCCTGTGCCGCCTCAACTTTGCCCTGGGACGCTCGTTTGGCGAGGCGGCATTGCGCGCGATTGCCGAAGCCGGATTGACCCCCGCGCAAGTTGATCTCATCGGCAGCCATGGGCAAACGGTGTGGCATATCCCTCCCTCAACGGATTCAACGGATCGAACGGAGGGCGCGACGCTACAACTGGGCGAACCGGCGGTGATTGCAGAGATGACTGGTCTCCCCGTCGTAAGTAACTTCCGCGCGCGCGACATCGCCGCCGGTGGGCACGGTGCGCCCCTCGTCGCTTACATAGATGCCCTGCTACTCACGCATCCCACGCTCACCCGCGCCGCGCAAAACATCGGCGGCATCGCCAATGTGACGTATCTCAGCCCTCAGCGATCAGCTTTCAGCAGTCAGCCAATCCCCCATCCCCAATCCCTGATTACCGATTCCCAATCCCCAATCGCCTTCGACACCGGCCCCGGCAACATGCTCATCGACTACGCTGCCAATCGCGCCACGGACAATGCGCTTGCCTTCGACCGCGATGGCGCGATGGCGGCGCGCGGTCGCGTGGACGAGGTTTTGCTGCGCGAGTTGCTGCGCGAGCCATACCTGCGCCAGCCGCCGCCCAAAACCACCGGACGCGAGTTGTTCGGCGCGCAGTTCGGCGCGCGGGTGTGGGAGCAGGGGATCGCGCGCGGACTGCTGCCGGAAGACATCATCGCCACGCTCACGGCCTTCACTGCCGCGTCCATCGCGCAGGCGTACCGCGACTTCCTGCCGACGATGCCCGAGGAAGTCATCGTCAGCGGCGGCGGCGCGCGCAATCCCACGCTGATGGCGTTGTTGCGCGACTACCTTCCCGGCATCCGCGTTATCCCTTCGGACGGCCTCGGCCTGGGCGTGGAAGCTAAAGAGGCCGTCGCCTTCGCCGTGCTGGCCTACGAGACCTGGCACGGTCGCCCCGGCAATCTCCCCGCTGCCACTGGCGCGCGCCACGCGGTCATCCTCGGCGATATCACACCCACAGGGCAAGATGCAGGAGGCAGGAAGCAAGAATCGGCGAATCGGCGAATCGGCGAATCGGCGGGTCACCAAATCACGAATCACGAATCACGAATCACGAATCAACAAATCTCCAATCCCCCAATCTCCAATCCTATCACCGAGTCTCGCAACCCCGCCACACAAAACATCGACACCGTTTCCACGTTGGAGATGGCGCGTTTGATGAACGCGGAGGATGCGAAGGTGGCGGCGGCGGTGGAGGCGGAACTGCCCGCGATTGCGGAAGCGATCGACCGCATCGCCGAGCGGATGCGTGACGGCGGTCGGCTGATCTACATGGGGGCGGGGACGTCGGGGCGGCTGGGCGTGCTGGATGCGTCCGAGTGCCCGCCGACGTTCAACGCTGCGCCGGAGCAGGTCGTCGGGTTGATCGCCGGAGGGGAGATCGCGCTCACGACGGCGGTGGAGGGCGCGGAAGACGACCGCGAAGCCGGCGCACACGACATCGCTGCGCTCGACGTGACGGCGCGAGACAGCATTGTCGGGATCGCGGCGAGCGGCGGCACACCCTACGTGCTCGGCGGATTGGCCGAGGCGCGGCGGTGCGGGGCGCTCACCGTCAGCCTGGCGTGCAACCGTCCCGCGCCGGTTCACGAGCTGGCGGACGTCGTCATCGCGCCGGTCGTCGGACCGGAAGTGATCACCGGTTCCACGCGGCTCAAGGCCGGGACCGCGCAGAAGATGGCGCTCAACATGCTCTCCACCGGCGTGATGATCCGCCTGGGCAAAACCTACGGCAACCTGATGGTCGACGTGCAAGCCACCAATACCAAACTCCGCCAGCGCGCGCGGCGCATTGTCGTCGAGGCGGTGGAGGATGCAAGAGGCAAGGGGCAAGAATCAGCGAATCAGCGAATCGGCGAATGGCGAATGACGAATGGCGAATCACGGGTTACGCATCACGCATCACGCATCACGGAGGAAGAGGCTGCGCGCGCGCTGGAAGCTTGCAATGGCGAGGTCAAAACGGCGATTGTGGCGTTGGTCAACGATGTAACGCCGGAAGAGGCGCGCCGTCAACTCGCAGCCGCTGGTGGTGTGGTGCGCCGGGCGATCAAAAGCTAACCACGGATCTACACGAATCTTCACGAAGGTTTGTTTCTGTCAGCAGATTGAGCAGATTGAGCAAATTTTCATTGAGCAATCAAAAAATCTGCTTCATCTGCTCAATCTGCTGATGAAAAGGAGAAATTTTGCTAAACGACATTCTCATCGGCATCGACGGTGGGGGCAGCAAGACGACGGCGTTGATCGCCAACCGGGACGGCAACATCCTGGGACGCGGGCTGTCCGGGCCGTCGAACTACCTCGTTATCGGCGCGGAGGCGGCTTACGCGGCGCTCGATGCGGCGGTGGAGGCTGCGGCGGGCGGGCGTCCACTGCGACCGGCGGCGCTGTGCCTGGGCATGGCAGGGGCCGCGCGTCCCGACGACCAGGCGGTGCTGCGCGCATGGACCGATGCGCGTTATCCCGGCGCGCCCGTCGCCATCACGCACGACGCGCGACTGGCGCTGGCAGCGGGGACGCCGGAGGGGTGGGGCATTGCCGTGCTCTGCGGCACCGGTTCGATGGTCTACGGCGAGGACTCACACGGGCAGGTTGCCCGCGCGGACGGCTGGGGCTATCTGCTCGGCGACGACGGCAGTGCGTACGCCATCGGGCGGGCGGCGTTGCGCGCCGTAGCTCGCGCCGCCGACGAGCGTGGGCCGCAGACCGCGCTCACGGAGACGATCCTGGAACACTGGTCGCTAAGACAGCCGCAGGACTTGATCGGTCACGTGTACAAATCCGCGCAGCGTACCGACATTGCCGCGCTCGCGGCGTTGGTACAGGCGGTGGCCTTGCAGGGTGATGATATAGCCGGGGCGATTTTGCAGGATGCGGGCCGGGAACTGGCGATCTCTGTGGAAGCCGTCGCGCGCCGTCTGGCGCTGACCGGCGCGATCCCCTGCGCGTTGACGGGGAGCGTCATCCTCAAGGGGCAGAGTGTCCGCGCAGCGTTTGTGGCGGCGACCGTCGAGCGGGGATTGACGTTGTCGCCCTTGACGCCGGTTCACGAACCAGCGCAAGGTGCGATTCGATTGGCGAAAGCGTTGCTCTCAGTCTGACGTGATAGTTAGTGCCGGCTGGTCAGGGTTTTGATGAACCTTTAGAATTTAGAAAAGCACCAACGCCTATTACAAATACAAGATATGGCCATAACAAAATCTGTCTAAGAAAGTGCAGTTGTTCAAAGCCGATAAAGCACGCAATCATCAGCCCAAAAGTCGCAAACAGAATAGCCCCGATTTGCAGTATTCCAACCCGTAATGCTACAGTTCCCGACGTTGGTGGATAACCAAATAGAGGACGCAAATACCACTTCACTGGGACTCTTTGCAGAAATACTGATTTCTTCTTAATTTCTACTAGGTCTTCATGCGAGATTGTTTCAGCATTGACTTTGAAATAAAGATTGACGGATATCTGCCCCACAAAACCGATTCCCCATAAGGTTAGCCAATACAATAGATAACTTACTATCAAATCCTGTATACGAGCATCTTGCATTTTTTACCTCGGTGTGTAGAATCGATCAACGTTTCAATATCCCGCCGCCTGACCCCAGCCGTTAGTTTATGCCTGTTGTTTAATTTCTATTCCAAGCCTAGTACGGCTTGGAATATGGGCAAATTTATGTGGTAAAGTATGATTATGTGGTTGTTTGAAACTAACTTGTAAGTTCGACAAAAATCACGATACAAAAACCCAACACCAATAGAACGAGAAATCCCGTAAAATATAGGTTCACGCGTTGTTGGTGATCGTCGACTGCAAACGCCAACAATAAACTCCACAACATTGCGAGCAGCCCTACTTTTTGTGTGATGTAACTACGAACGTAAAGCATTTTCTCCTGCTTGTTTCTATAAGATGTTATCGGCCAAGCAGGCTTTGACCGAAGGTGCTTTTTATTTTCAGATGCAGGTAACCATACAAAAAATCCAAAAAGTGTTGTAAAAAACCAGTCCAAGAACCGGTCGCTGTTGACAAAACCAAGGAGCCACTCACCAAACTCACTTAGCCACATAGAAGCCTCCTGTCCGCGCAACCGCCAGATCTGACAGATTCCCAAAACCTGTCAGACCTATTGCCCACACCTTACAATGAAACTAGCACCTTGAGGCTTTCGATGAGTTCCTTGGCCTTCTCCGCCGAATCCGCCTCGGCAAACAAGCGCAGCAGCGGCTCGGTGCCGGAAAAGCGCAGCAGCGCCCAGTTATCGTTCTCCAGCAGGAATTTCGTGCCATCCAGCTCCGAAATGCTCACCACGGGATACGGACCGAGGTGTACCGGCGTAACGGCGTGCTCCTGCGCCAGCGCCTTGATCCGCCGGGGGATGACGATGCGCATCTCCGGCGTCGCCTGGATGCCGTCTTCCTCCGCGTAGAGCCGGCCCGTGATCGCGTAGACCTGCTGCAACAATTCCGAGATTTTCTTTCGCGTGCGCGCCAGCATCTCCACGACGAGCGCCGCCGCGAAGATGCCGTCCTTGCCCAGGATGTGCCCGCGAATGGTCAAGCCGCCGCTGGATTCGCCGCCGAGAAGCGCGTTGTGTTCCACCATCGATGCGGTGATGTGCTTGAAGCCCACCGGCGTCTCGTAGCACGGCTCGCCGAAGTGCGCCGCCAGCCGGCCGAGCAGGTACGTCGTCGCCAGGTTGCGGACCACGCCGCCGCGTTCGCCGCGCACGGCGCGCAGATACCAGTAGAGCAGCAGCAGGATGTCGTTGACGGTGACGTACTCGCCCTGCTCGTCCACAATGGCGATGCGGTCGGCGTCGCCGTCGGTCGCCAGGCCGAGGTCGTACCCTTCGTTGCGGACGTGGGTGACGAGCATCCGCAGCGCGTCGAGGTTCGGCGCGGGCGAGCGCCCGCCGAAGAGCGGGTCGTGCCGCTCGTTGATGAACGTCACACGGCAGCGCGCCTCGGTGAGGATGATGCCCATCGTCAACTGCCCCACGCCGTACATCGGATCGACGATGACTTTCAGCCCGGCCTCGCGGATCGCGTCCAGGTCGATCAACGCCTCGACCGCATCCACGTACGCGTTGGTGAAATCCCGCCGTTTGACGATCCCGGCTTCCAGCGCCAGGTCGAGGTCGATTTTCACCACGTCTTCGAACCACAAGGCGTTGGCCTCGGTTTCGATCTGGCGCGTTTCGTCGTCCAGTGGGAGAGAGCCGTCGCCGCGGAAGACCTTGAGGCCGTTCCACTCCGGCGGGTTGTGGCTAGCCGTAAACGCAAGGCCGTAAGCCGCGTTTACGGCCGCCGTCGCGTAGGTGATGAGCGGCGTCGGCGCGGCCTCGTTCAACAAGGTGACCGTGATGTTGTTCCCGGCGAAGACCTCCGCTGCAGCCTCGGCGGCGCGATCGGAGAGGAAGCGCCGGTCGTAGCCGATCAGGACGCCGCCCGGGCGCTGTGCTGCGCCGGCTTTCTCTTTACCCTGGCGCGTGATTTCGTTCGCCAGCGCCTGGGAGAGGCGGCGGACGTTGTGCAGCGTGAACCCCTCGCCGATGACGGCCCGCCAACCGCCGGTGCCAAACGCGATGAGGTTCTGTTCCTCGGTGCGGCGCGGGCGGTAGAGGCGTTTTTGCAGGATGAAGGTGGCCGCGTCGAGATCACCGCGGTTGTTGATGCCCTGCACCTCGTCCTGATCGTAAATCTGGTAGCTTTCCACGCGCATCCCGGCGTGGATCAGGCGGTGCGCGCAGTCGGTGAGGCGATATTCGCCGTCCACCGGCGAGGGCGGCAACTTCTCCAACGCGGGGAAGAGCGCCCGCGCCTGCGCGACGTAAGCGCCGACGTTCAGCTCGCGGATTTCGCGCACTTCGGGTGAGGCGTCGGTCTCTTCGATGATGTCCATGATGCGTCCGGCGGCGTCGCGGATGATGCGCCCGTAGGGCAAGGGCCGATCCACCACGGCGGAGAGCAGCGTCAAATGGGCCTGCTTGAGGCGATGGCGGTTGAGCAAGCCACGGATCGAGTTCAGCCGGAAGAGCGGCGTGTCTGCATACAGGATGAGCAAATCGCCGTTAAAATCCTTGAGCAGTGGGGCGAGTTGTAGCACGGCATGACCCGTGCCGCGCTGTTCGTCTTGCACAACGTAGTGATAGGGGCACGCTGCATCCACGCCCCACAGGCAACGCTGCGCCTCGTCCTGCAGCTGGCTGACGACGATGTAGAGGTCTTCCGGCGCGACCAGGCGCAGCGCGTTGTGGATGACGTAATCGGCGATTTTGCGGTCGCCCAGCGTTTGCAGGACGATGGGAACACCACTCCCTGGCGCGCCGTTCTCGGTAATCGATTGTTGCCCTGCCGCCAGGATGACGGTCTTGAGCGGTCGCGTGGAAGTCTGATTGTTCATTGTCATACGTTCCTCGTCAACGAGTGGGAACTCGCCGGTTATCGTTGCATTTTCCCGACGATGAAGCCAAGGCCGAATCCCAGAAGCAGACCAATGCTACCAACAAGCCCCCACGGTACCAAGGTTTTTTTGGTTTCTGACGTTGGAACCGGTGTTGAATCCATGGCTGCAGTTGTCATTGTAGGTACTGAGAGTGCCATCACGTCGGACGGCATCGAGACCGGTGTCGCTGTTGCCATTATCGGCGCCGCCATTGTCGGTGCTGACGTTGCCGGTGGAAGTGGGGTCGATTCTGTCACCGGACCTGCTGCCGGTTCGGGAGCAGAAATCAGCAATTCTTGCCCGATCGATAGCATGTTGATGTCGGTCAAGCCGTTCAATTGCACCAACCGTTCTGGAGAGATGTCGTACATGAGCGCGATGGCGTAGAAGGTATCATCCGGTTGCACCACGTGAATGATCGTGCCATCTGGGCGCGGGGTTGCGGTCGCTGCCGGCACTTGAGTGGGGACCGGTGCTGCGACCGGTTCGCTGTCGAGCGCTTCTGCCACCTCCGGTGTGGCTATTGCCGGAGCCTGTTCCAACACGATGAGACTAGCGTCGTCGAGATAGACATCGTTATTGATGCGGAAGCGCTCGTCCGTCCAATCCGTCCAGGAATACGTGAAGACCGTCACCGTGTTTGCCTGCGCTATGGCTTCCACCTGAAAATACGTCCAGGCGTCGTAAGCGTCGATTTCCGGTGACCATACTACACTCGCCGACCAGGGATCGGTCCCCCCAGTTGGATCGATGCCGATTTTGGTATGCATTTTGGCTGGATTGTTCGACCTGTCTCCTGTAGGGCAGGCATTCCACTGTGATCCGGGTAAACAACTCCACGTTTGCATGAAGGCAGAGAACCGCAGAGCTGTTCCCGGTTCGATACCGGCGACTTGTTGATAGAACCCTGCTTCGTGTTGGCCGCCGAAGGAGAAATATTTGGCCGCCCGAAGTCCATTGCGAACGCGATTGGGATATTCGATGGCTTTTACATCGCGGAACTCAGGTCGCCGCCAGTATGTGGTGGCGCTGGCTTTCGCGGGCGCTTTGTCTACGTAAAAAGCGCGCCAACTGGGACAAACCTGTACTTCTGGGATGTCGTCCTGAAACGGCCACGTGCGATCACTCGCACTTCCCCATTCGAAGTCACCATTCACCAGGAGATTCGTACCTCCCGGCTGTGCCTCGACATGGCTGGGCAGGAGCATCCCCCCGAGCAACGCTAACCCGACTACCAATAATACGCGCCAAGAGCCAGCAGGTTTCCACAACATGAGATTTTTTGTCCTAACCTTCCTACATCTGCATCCAGTGTATGGATTGACACGAAAACCACGGATTATTCAACGCGAAAAATCCGTGGCGTCCGTGAAATTCGTATGAGATTTTCTAGATGAAAGCTTTTTACACGAGTGAATCGTGCATAGCAAAGTCGATCAAGTCCTCGACGTAGCCAAAAGCCAGCGCGACGACGGTGTCCGCACCGCCGTAGTAGATGGCGAGCCGCCCGGTCTCCGCATCGCACAGCGCCGCACAGGGGAAGACGACGTTGGGCGTATCGCCCACGCACTCGTAGAGTGTTTGCGGGGACATGATGTAGTGGCGGCTACGCGCGATCACTTTCCACGGCTGGTCGAGGTCCAATAACGCCACACCCGCGCTGTAGACGAAGCCATTGCACGACGTCAGCACGCCGTGGTAGATCATCAGCCACCCCTCCGAGGTCTCGATAGGAATTGGCCCCGCGCCGACCTTGGTGCTCTGCCAGCCGCCAACCGTCCCAAAGACGTAACGGTGGTTGCCCCAGTAGCGCATATCCGGGCTTTCGCTGTAGAAGATGTCGCCGAAGGGCGTGTGCCCGTTGTCGCTCGGGCGGCTCACCATGGCGTATTTGCCATTGATTTTGCGCGGAAAGAGCACGCCGTTGCGATTGAAGGGCAGGTAGGCGTTCTCCAACTGGCAAAACGTCTCGAAATCGTGGGTGTAGGCCAGGCCGATGGTCGGTCCGTGGAACCAGTTGCACCACGAGACGTAGTAGCGATCCTCAATCCACACCACGCGCGGATCGTAGCCGTAGACCCAGCGGTTCACCTCAGCGCAATCGCAATCGGCGTCGTTGCAGGCAAAGTGGATGCGCTGTGGGTTCAGCCTCCACGTCACGCCGTCCTGGCTATGCCCGACGTGCAGTTGCATATTGCGCGCGGTATCGTCGCAGCGGAAGACGCCCGCAAACGCGCCCTTGTACGGCACGACGGCGCTGTTGAAGATGCTGTTCGAGGTAGGCAGCAGATCACGGGGGATGATAGGGTTGCGCTTCGAGCGCCATACCACACCGCGCGTACCCGCCGGTCTATCTTCCCAGGGGATGTTGGGCAGAGGGTTGCCGATGATCTTGATGGCCATAGAGTTCTCCTTTCCTTGATGATAAAAAATGTGTTTAAATCCTACGTATAGAATACTCAACTCTGCAAATTTGGCAATCGAAGCCAGACTACAAAAGTCTCACGCGACGCCCGGTTGAGCAAATACCTGCTCTGAACGACTGCTTCGCAAGAAACAGTACAAGCTGAGACTTTTGTAGTCTTGACTATAGAACATTTGTTCGTATAATAGAAGTAGGAGTCGATGATGGACGCTTTGCAGAAATTACAGCTTTTGGGACCGGCAGCGGCTTACGAGCCGGCGGAGGAAGTCAGCCCGCTTGGCGAAAGGGCGCTGATGCCGAACACACCGAGCGAACTCGCGGGCTGCATCGCGCACGCCACGTTGCCGGGCGGCAAGCGCGTGCCGATGCTCAAAACGCTCGTCTCCTCCGCCTGCGAGCGGGATTGCCGCTACTGTCCGTTTCGCTCCGGGCGGGACTTCCGCCGCGCCACCTTCACCCCCGATGAACTGGCGGATTTCACCGCGCAAATTTACCGGCAGGGCCTCGTCAACGGCGTCTTTCTCAGCTCGGCGATTCTGGGCGGCGGGCCGCGCACGCAGGATCGCATCATCGCCACGGCGGAGATTCTGCGTCGCAAATATCGCTTCCAGGGCTACCTCCACATCAAGGTCATGCCGGGGGCCGAGCGGGACCAGATTAGCGCGACGCTACAGTACGCGGACCGCGTCTCGGTCAACCTCGAAGCGCCGAACGCGCACCGTTTGGCCGACCTCGCGCCGCACAAACAGTTCTCGGACGAGTTACTCCAACGCCTGCGCTGGATTCACGAGTTGCGCCAGAACCTGCCGGCGCGCAAACCAAGCATCACCACGCAGTTCGTCGTCGGCGCGGTAGGCGAGCCGGACGTAGAGATTCTGATGACGTCGGCTTATCTTTACCGGGATTTGAAACTGGCGCGGACGTACTTCAGCGGCTTCGCTCCCGTTTCCGACACGCCGCTGGAGCACAATCCGCCCATCCAGTTGCACCGCGAGCACCGGCTGTACCAGGCGTCGTTCCTTCTGCGCGATTACGGGTTCGACGTGGAGGAGCTACCTTTCCAGCAAGACGGCAATCTGCCGCTGTACGAAGACCCCAAAATCGCCTGGGCGAACCTTCATTTGAGCCAGGCCCCCATCGAGTTGAACACCGCCGCGCGCGAGATGCTGCTGCGCATCCCCGGCATCGGCCTTACCAGCGCCGACCGGATTCTGCGCGCGCGTCGCCAGGGCACGCTGCGTTTCCTCAGCGATTTGAGCAAGCTCGGCATTTCCACAAAACGCGCCGCGCCGTACATTCTGTTGAACGGGCGACAATCTCCACGCCAACTTGCCTTCTGGACAGGATAGCGAGTACGTTCCAATTTTGAGGTAGGACGCACTTGGTTGACCGTTATCGGGCATTTTAGCGTTTTCCCACCGCTTTTTAGGCGTAAGTGCGTCCCACCCGGCACGTCGTCGCCGATTTGCAGAAACCTCGAATTCGGGTAAACTCCGCAACATCTTACTGTGGGAATGGAGAAAGGAGGAGTTTATCATGGCAATGGAGATGGTGATTTCGTTCCCGGGCGGCGCGCGCGTCGATGCGACGTGCGGCGATTTTGTCATCAAGACGGATCAGCCGCTTTCAGATGGAGGTGAAGATTCGGCGCCCTCACCATTTATGCTGTTCCTTGCGTCGCTCGGAACGTGTGCGGGGATTTACGTGTTGAGCTTTTGTCAGAACCGTGGATTGCCGACGGATGGCCTACGTATTCGCCAGAGCATGGCGATGGATCCGCAAACGCATCTGGTCTCGCAGGTCAAGTTCGACATCGACTTGCCGGCCGGTTTCCCGGAGAAGTACCAGGGCGCATTGGTCAAAGCGGCGCAACTGTGCACGGTCAAACGCCACCTGGAAAACCCGCCGCACTTCGAGATCGAGACGCACATTGGGTAAACACAAAGGCGCGATTTGGAAATCGCACCTACAAAACTCCGGAGCTTATATCAACTCCGGAGTTTTTTTGTCTTGCTTCCTGCCTCTTGCCTCTTTTACCTGGGTCGACCAAAATCCGCGATAACGTAGTAATAGCCCTTCCATGGACTTGGTGCAACGCCGATGCCGACTTCGGTGAACCACGTGTGCAGTACGGTGCGGCGATGCGGGTCGTTGGGCGCGACTTCGTCCATCCAGATGTCGATCACGCCTTGCGGAGACGGGCGCACGGCCCAACATTCGGCGTAACTGCCGGTGTAGCCTACCCGTTGAACGCGCGTTTTGATATCAGAGCCGTCGGAGCCGGTGTGGCTGCACGAGCCGCGCTGCGAGCAATCCTCCGCATGCAATTGCGCGGCCTGGGCCAGCGTGTCGTTGTAGGCATAGGGCGGCAGGCCGTGCGCGGCGCGCGTCTCGTTCATGATGCGCCACACTTCACCCGGCCACGCGGCGATGTCGGCGGGCAGCGGGGCAACCGTTGCCACCGCAACAACCGTCGGCGCAACGGTGGGATCGGGTGAAGCCGAGGCCGGCGTTGGCGTAGGCAATTGCAGGACGATGGCCGTCGCGGTCGGCGTGGGCGCCTCCACGAGCACCTGCGCAGGCGCCCGCAGCGGCAGGACAAGTGATTGTCCAATCGAGAGGAAGTCCGCCGAGGCCAGCTCGTTCGCCGCGAGGAGCGCCGCCGTCGTCAGTCCGTAGCGCGCCGCGATGCCGCTCAACGTGTCCCCGCCGGCGACCTCGTAGACTACCCAGTACGTCGAAGCCGCTTCCCAGGCGTCGGGTGGCGGGATTTCGAGGACCTGTCCAGCTTTGACGACCGTCGAAGCGCCGAGCTTGTTCCGCAACTGGATGGCCGCCATCGGCACGCCGTACTGCACCGCCAATCCCCACAGTGTATCCCCCGGTTCAACGGGGTGTTTGATGAACACTTGTGACTCTGCGGGCAGTTGATTTGTCATAGCGGATGCGCCGCTAGAGGCGTCCTCGGTATTGGGAGTATTGGCGGTTCCAGAAGTGTCAGCGGTCGCGGCAGTTGCCTCAGTAGCGGTCGCAGGCGTCACGTATTCAACGACGAGCGCCGGTGTTCCGGGTGGTGGCGACGTGGAGGTAAGCGCGCTTTCTGTGTCCGTTGTGGCGCGAGCGCAGGCGCACAACGCCAGCAGCAAGGCGCACATTGCGCTGTGTCTACAGATCACACGGTATTTGCTTGTTAGCGTCCTCATCATACACCTCGCTGTCAACTATACCGTGTCTACACGAGCAGACAAGCGCTTGTATAGAGAATGAAAAAGTCCCAAGCATTGCGGCTTGGGACTTGGGGTGCACTTGCGATTGCGCTTTACAGATTCGTGAAAGCGTCCATGCCGGCGTAGGCAGCCTGCTCGCCCAATATCTCCTCGATGCGCAGGAGCTGGTTGTACTTGGCGATGCGGTCGGAGCGGCAGGGCGCGCCGGTCTTGATCTGCCCGGTGTTGAGCGCCACGGCCAGGTCGGCGATGGTGGAATCCTCGGTCTCGCCGGAGCGGTGGGAGGTGACGGCGGTCCAGCCATGCTTGTGGGCCATTTCGATGGCGGCGATGGTCTCGGTGAGCGAGCCGATCTGGTTGAGTTTGATGAGCACGGAGTTGGCGGCCTTCTCTTTGATGGCGCGGGCGATGCGCTCGGTGTTGGTCACGAGCAGGTCGTCGCCGACGATCTGGAGCTTATGCCCCAGGCGCTCGACCATCAGCTTCCAGCCGGCCCAGTCGTCCTCCGCAAGGCCGTCCTCGATGCTGATGATGGGATATTTCTCAACCCATTTCGCATAGAAATCGACCATTTCTTCGCTGCTGAGGATGCGGCCTTCCTTTTTGAGGTTATACTTGCCGCCCTCGTAGATCTCGGAGGAGGCGGGGTCCATCGCAATCCAGATGTCCTGACCAGGCTCGTAGCCGGCCTTTTGAATGGCTTCGAGGATGACTTCGATGGCTTCTTCGTTGGTTTTGAGGCTCGGGGCGAACCCACCCTCGTCGCCGATGCCCACGCCGTAGCCGCGCTTCTTGAGCACGGACTTGAGCGCGTGGTAGGTCTCCGTGCCCCAGCGCAGCGCCTCGCTGAAGGTAGGGGCACCCACGGGCATCGCCATGAATTCCTGTAGATCGGGGCCATCGACGGCGTGCTTGCCGCCGTTGAGGATGTTCATCATTGGGACGGGCAGCACGTGCGCGTAGGTCCCGCCGATGTAGCGGAAGAGCGGCATCGCCAGGTAGTCGGCGGCGGCTTTCGCCACGGCCAGCGAGACGCCCAAAATGGCGTTCGCGCCCAACTTGGATTTGTTCGGCGTGCCATCCAATTCGATCATCATCTCATCGATGCCCTTCTGGTCGGTGACGTCCCAACCGAGCAGTTCATCGGCGATCTCTTCGTTGACGTTCTCGACGGCATTCAACACGCCTTTGCCGAGATAGCGCTCTTTGTCGTCGTCGCGCAGTTCCAGGGCTTCGTGAACGCCCGTGGAGGCTCCAGAGGGCACGGCAGCGCGCCCGAAGCCGCCATCCTCGACGTACACATCGACCTCGATGGTCGGATTGCCCCGCGAATCCAGAATCTCGCGCGCAAGAATCCCTTCAATCACTGACATAGTAAACCTCCTCACCTTTTGTGTGTAAATTGTATCAGATGCGTTTTGATCTGTTGCGGCCCATGATACACGAAAGGGCCAGGAGAGCAAGAGCTATCACCAAACAGAGGGAGCGATAAGGCTCCCTCTGCTGTACACCGACGCTGTCATAGCGCCAGAATGGCTTCTACGGTCTGGCTTCGAGCGTCACCATGAGCTGCTGTTGTCTCCCGTTGCGGAGGATGGTAAGCGTGATCTCGTCGCCGGGCTGCGAACGGCGCACGCGCGCTTGCAGTTCCGGCATGTTGGCGATGGCTTCGCCGTTCCAGGCGGTGATGACGTCGCCGCCGATGGCGAATTCCTGTCCATCTAAAGTGACCGCTTTATCGCTGCCGCGCAAACCGGCTTTATCTGCCGGACTGCCGGGCTGCACCTGGCCTACCAGCACACCTTGTTGGTCGGCGGGCAGATCCATCGCTTCGGCAAGCTGTTGATTCATCGACATCGCCATAATCCCCAACCAGGCGGTGCCCTGCGATGTACTCGGCTCCTCTTGCTGCTCAGGGGTGACCGGCACGATCGCTGTGCTCTCAGGACGTTCACCGAGCGTAATCTCCAGATCGCGCACAGCGCCGTTGCGAATGACGGTGAGGGTTACCGTTTCGCCAGCCGAGAAGCGCGCCAGGTTGGCCACCAGGTCTTCGAAGGTGTTGACGGTGTTACCGGCGAGAGCGATGATGATGTCACCGCCCGTGGGCAGGGTTTGCCCGTCCACGGTGATCTCACCGTCGCTGCCACGCAGCCCGGCCTTGCCGGCAGGCCCGTTCTCCTGCACTGTGATGACGAGCGCGCCGCGTTGGTTTTCGTCCAATCCCATCGCCTGCGCGATGTCGGGGATCAGCGTTGTCCCGCTGATGCCCAGCCAGGCGTGGGTGTAGTTGCCCTCAGCGATGAGCGCCGGCACGACTTTCTGGACGATAGCCGAGGGGATCGCAAAGCCGATGCCCACCGAAGCCTGCACAGGCGAGATGATGGCCGACGGCACACCGACGACTTCGCCTTTCTCATTGACCAGCACACCGCCAGAGTTGCCGGGGTTGATGGGCGCATCGGTCTGGATAACGTCGGGGATGGTGTAGCGGGCGTTGCTTGTGCTCGTGGTTTGCGCCGGGAGCGAGCGTCCCACCGCGCTGACGAAGCCCACGGTCATCGTGTTGCCCAGACCGAACGGATTTCCAATAGCGACAGCGAGTTGCCCGACACGCACTTGCTCCGAATTAGCTATGGTCACGGGATGGAGTTGTGCGGCAGGGACATCGACTTTGAGTACAGCCAGATCGCTGTCTGGATCTGTACCGACAACTTCCGCCAAAACGTTGGTCCCATCAGGGAACAGAACGCGAACCTTCTCCGCGTTCTCAATCACGTGGTAATTGGTGACAATGTGGCCCTGTTTGTCCCACACGAAGCCAGATCCCGCGCCCTGTTGGTATTGATCTTCCGTCTGCGGCATCGAGCCATAGAATGGCATTTGCATCATCGCCGAAACTTTCTGCGTGACCTGGATGCTCACCACCGAGGGGTTGACGGCCTCGTAGATGCCGCTCAACGTGG
>DAIUDK010000052.1:0-8010 GCA_036845725.1 Chloroflexota bacterium | reverse complement strand
ACCTGGATGCTCACCACCGAGGGGTTGACGGCCTCGTAGATGCCGCTCAACGTGGATTGCAGTTCATCCAGCACGGTTCCCTGGGTGAAGGTGGTCGCAGGCACGCTATCCGTCTCCGTGTTGCCACGTGCGGGCGATTCGACTTCTGTGGTTTCCTGAGCCGCAGCAGCACCGGTTAAGGACGGTACGCTTTCGACAAAGTACTGTCCTATTGCACCGCATCCCGTCAAAGCGAAAAGCGATAGAATGACCAAAATTCCAATGCTATAAAATGACCTTTTTGTATCCATATTTACCTCCTTACGTCAAACTATAAAAAAACGTTCAAACGCTAATGCGTTGGAACGTTGTTATCATCAGTGCCAGCGAGCGGGCAACAGCGCCTTATCCTCCCTGGATAAGTACAAACGCTGAAGCCCGACGCTGGCATCTCACTGATCCGGGCTGAGGGCTGAACATCTTGAAGAGCGCGCGAATCTGTTTCGCCAGATGTTTGACCCTGGCTTTATGGATCAGACTATACTCTTAGGATACCCGATTTGCACACAGAAATCTTTAAGAGAAGCCATGAATTACTTTAAGGCGAGCTTAAGAAAACGCGTTGGTGGATGGGAACGTGCCAACGGGTATTTAGGACTATCGCATTTAGGAAACTTTGTCTCAGCATACTGCCATTATGCGGCAATGGCGTGAATGCGGGCAGAATTGAACGTTCAGGGGGCACTAAGCAATGGACATCCGGGGGACGGATGGAAGCCACGATGGGCAAGGGATCTGGCAGACCCTGCCGGCGCACACGCTACTTCAAGTATCGCGTGGTGGGAACAATGCTGGTTGAAGGAGCGTCCCACCAGTCAATGTCCTTGCTGGTAATAAGTTCGTGCCAGCGTGGACTAGCCTTATCGCAGCGGTAATGGGGCGACATGCGTATGCCGGTCAAGGCGGGGAGTGCAAGGTGTCGCTCCCTGGCAGTATGCTCTGCAATTTGCCCTCACATCTACGAAACTGGATAACCGTTTCTGCGTATCATAAAGTAAACTTCAACAAGTATTGAATCGAGAGAATCACAGTGATACATTCGACTACAAAGTCCGGGTATTTTCGCGAGGTGAATGCTGATGTCCAAAACGAATACAACCGTTCCTGATTCCCATCCACCGACAAAGCGCCGCTTGCTCAAGTGGCTGCTCATAGGTGTGCTAGGGATGCTGGCGATCGTCTTGATTGCCGGCGTCGCGGTGCTGCTCGCTGCGCGGCCCAATGTGACGGGCCACAGCCTGTACGTACCCATGTCCGACGGCGTGCAACTTGCAGTGGATGTGTGGTTGCCGAAAGGCTCAAAGTCGGGGGAAACGCTGCCCACCATTTTGCGTTCGACGCGCTACTGGCGCGGTTACGCGCTTGGCCCGATTGCGCCACTGTTAGCCTTGATGGGCAACGACCCCTATGTCGAGGCTGAGAATTGGACACGGGCCGGGTATGCGCTCGTCGTCGTGGATGTGCGCGGCAGCGGCGCCTCGTTCGGGCAGTGGTCGCAGCTCTGGTCGGCGCAGGAAATCAGCGATCTGGGCGAAGTGGTGGACTGGATCATAGCACAGCCATGGTCGAATGGTCGAGTAGGCGCGTATGGCGTCTCCTACGAAGGGAACACGGCGGAAATGCTGGCTGCGCTCAACCACCCGGCGGTCAAGGCCGTAGCACCGCAATATGACGATTTTGATGTGCAGGCGCAGCTTCTCCTGCCGGGGGGCGTCTACAACCGCTGGTTTGCGGCGCAGTGGGAAAACTTCACGCACAAGCTCGATGCCAACGACGTCTGCGTCCTGGCCGAGGTAACGGGGATGGCCTGTGAAGAACTGCAATACGCCTTTACCGGCGTCAAACCGGTAGATGCCGACCCAGATAGCGTCCAACTTGCCGCCGCCATCCAGGGCCGGACACTGATCGACCTGGTTAGCGTTGTAGAAGCCATCGAATACCGCGAGGACGAGTGGGGAGCGAGCGGCCAGACACTGCGCGCGGCAAGCCCTTACGGGCAGCGGACTGCCATCGAAGCCTCCGGCGTGCCGATGTATGTGTGGGTGAGTTGGCTGGACAGTGCATCGGTCGAGGGGGCGTTGGCACGCTACCTGACCTTCAGCAACCCGCAAAAGCTGATTATCGGCCCCTGGGCGCACGGCGGCGGGCAACACGCCGACCCGTTCTTGCCCGCCGATACCCCCACCAGCCCACCGGTCGCGGAGCAATTCGAGATGTTAACAGACTTTTTCGACGCCATGCTCAAAGGTGGCGATGTGGCGCAGCCGGTATGGGACATCACGTACTATACCCTTGGGGCTGGAACGTGGCATTCCACAACGATTTGGCCGCCAGCGGGATTTGCATTACAACCCTGGTATTTTGGCCCGGAGGGATCACTAACCCCGGATCCCCCATCTGACGCTACAGGTGCGGATGAATACACCGTAGATTGGAGCACGACCACCGGCGACATGACCCGCTGGCATACCGGCCTGGCTATGGCTGATGTGGTCTATCCCGACCGCGCTGCCGAGGATGCGAAATTGCTAACCTACACCGGCGCGCCACTGAAAACCGCACTGGAAATCACCGGAAATCCCGTCGTCACCCTCTACGCGGCCTCGACGGAGAGCGATGGGGCATTTCACGTTTATCTTGAAGACGTGGCGCCCGACGGGCGTGTGACGTACATCACCGAGGGCATTCTGCGTGCTGTCCACCGCGCCACCTCCACGGAGACGCCTCCCTATGCCCACCTGGGGCCGTACCATAGCTTTGCACGCAGCGACGCCGCACCCCTTACACCGGGAGAAACCGCCGAATTCCGCATCACCCTGTATGCCACTTCGGTCTTGATCCCACAAGGACACCATATTCGCGTTGCTATCGCCGGGCACGATGCTTCCGTGTTTGCGCGCTATCCGGCCGAAGGCACGCCGGTGATTACGATGCAGCGCAACAGTATATATGCTTCACGGATTGAGCTGCCGGTCAAGCGAGAAGAGTAACGGCAAAGTCCAGGCTTTGACCTGGACTTTGCTCTAAATCCCGGATCTGGGCGCGGTGCTGATGGTGATTTTCAGCATGGACTTGACAACCAGCCGGCTTTCGCTACACTCAGCCCGGGAAGGAGTGACTAACGATGACCTACTTAACCGTCAAAGAAATGCCCCAAGATGAACGTCCGCGCGAACGGATGGAGCGCGTTGGCCCGCAGGCGCTCTCTACGGCGGAACTGCTCGCGCTGATCCTACGCACCGGCATCAAGGATGAGAATGTGCTCACGATGGCGACGCGGCTGCTGGTACAGTACGGTGGCCTGGCGGGCCTGGCGCGTGCCGAGTTTGCGCAACTTGCTGGTGAACGCGGGATGGGCCGCGCTAAAACTGCACAGATCCTCGCGGCGTTGGAATTGGGCCGCCGTCTGATGGTCGAAAGCCCGGAAGAACGTTTCCAGATTCGCGCACCACAAGACGCCGCCAACCTGCTTATGCCGTTGTTGGGTCATAAGGAGCAAGAGCATTTCGTGGTTCTCTACCTCGATACACGCAATCGCGTGCTGGATCAGGAAATTCTCTACAAAGGAAGCCTCAACACCTCGCTGGTGCGCACCGGCGAGGTCTTTCGCGGCGCGGTGCGACGCCAGTGTGGCGGGATCATCGTCGCGCACAACCATCCCTCCGGCGACCCCACCCCCTCCGCTGAAGACATCGCTTTGACGCGGCGTCTGGTAGATGCGGGAAAGTTGCTGGACATCGATGTCCTGGATCACATGATCATCGGGCACAATCGGTTCGTCAGCCTGCGCGAACGCACGTTGGGGTTTGAAAACGCCTGATCATTCACGCGGAGGATGGAGCGGATAGGTTACCAGGAACGTTGTCCCTTCTCCAGCTTTGGATCTGAACGCCACCTTACCGTGGAGATAGTGCTCGGTCAGCAGCTTAATGCTATACGTGCCGATACCGCGTCCCTTCCCTTTGGTCGAGAATGACCGCTGGAAAATCTGCTCCTGCACCGCAGGCGGCATCACCGAGGGATTGTGGACCGCGAACTGAACCGCATCGCCAACGCGAGTGCAATGCAGCGTCACTGTATCGCCAGGCTGTGAGGCTTCCAGCGCGTTTTTGATCAAATTCCCCAACACCCGCGCCAGCATGCGGGAATCGCTTTGCAAAACGACCCCCTCGGCAACCGGTGACACCTGGATATGCCTTTTGTGGGCGACCTTGTGCGTGGTGTAGATACGGGCTAACTCATACAGAAACCTGCGCGCTTCGATATTCTCATAGGCGAGTTGGAGTTCGCCGTGTTCGGCAGCAACCAACTCGTTCTGCATCTCGATTTCTCCGATCAACCGCCGGGTTGCGCTCAACAACATCCCTTGGAGCTGTTGAGTCGTTTCGGCCTCTTCCGTCGTCGGCAGCAATTCCGCCGTTCCCCGGATGATGCCGGCGGTATTCAAGATATCGTGGAAGAAAGTGCGTTCCAACATGGCGCGGCGCTTCTCGTCCTCGATATCGGTCACTGCGAAAACTACCAGGTTCTCACCGTTGAAGGCGAGCGGCGTCGCCCACACCCGCAGGTCCAACGCTTTCCCGTCACTCCGCAGGATGCGACATTCCTGCACGTCCATGTGGCCTTTCTGCGCCTGGAGGATGGCGCGCACCGCGCCGCAGTGACGGCAGAAGCGGGTTGTCCCACAGCCGCCTTCTGTTTCGAAGGCATGGGTGCAGTCGAACAGTTCTCCCGGACGCTGTCCTATGATCTCGCGTACATCCTGTAATTGGAGATGCTCCAAGAGGCGCTCATTTGCAAACACAATCTGGCGTTTCTGATTCAAAACCAACACGATGTTGGGAATCGCACGCATGAGGTCCTGCAACAGCGGCGTCGCCGTCAGTCCATCGAAGTGCGCGTTGACCTCGCGCTGCGACGCGCGCTCGGCCGAGGCAAATTCGGTTTCCAATAGTCTATCGCCACTCATACCGTCACCCTCAACCATTTTCCGGCGGATCCATTTCGACATTCTCTTCCGCACTAAATTTGCGACCTATATTCAACCGTCTTTGCGGAGGTTGTGCATAGAGTCTTCACCAGGATTCTGACCTGGATAGATACTCTTATTGTAGCACAAACATGTCGATTTTAGGTTAAAAAGGCATCATATTGGCGGAAACTACGTTGGGGCGTAAGCGGGGCTTATTGAGAGGGGGTATCCGTAGCTTGCGGTTCGTGTTTCATGTGTTCTTTCAGCGCGCGGCCAGCGGCCCGCGCGTAGACAGAGTGGGGCAGGGTGTCGATGGCTTCGTTGAAATGACAAATGGCTTCGGCTTCGTGGCCGGTGCGGCGGGCGGCCAAACCCAGGTTGTAATACCCGGCGGACAGGTAATGCGCGCCGATCTTGAATTCCTGGTTGCCCAGAGCCTCGGTGAGTGTGGCGTAAGCCGTCTCCGGTTCGGCAGCGCGCAGTTCGGCGACGCCCCGGTTGATGAGAACGATCTGGCGGCTCACAGGATCGGGCCACAAGCGCAGCGCCAGGCGATACGTTGCCTGCGCCCGTGGATAGTTTTTACGGGCCAGAAAGGCGTTGGCCAGATCCGCCAGCAGCCGCACGCGCATCGTCACCAGATAGAGCATGACGAGGAAGAGCAGCGGTGGAAACCCCGGAAACGCGAATGTCACCGCAGCGCCGAGCACACTGACGATCAGGCTTTCGACGGCAAAGCGCGTAGAAAGTCCCTGGCGGCGCAGCAGCGACAGCCCGCCGAATCCCAGGATGTACAACAGTCCTATAGCAAGAATCAAAAATGCCGGATGATTGAGCATGACGTGCTTCTCCAAAAATGAACCGCGAATCTCGCAAATCTGCGCGAATCTTTTTAGATCGGCGAAGATTCTGCGAATGCAGACATTCGCGAGATTCGCGGTTAGGGTTTCATAGTAACTTCAAACAAACAACTGCCCGGCGGTGCGTTTGAGCATCTCGACGCCGCGCACTTCGGTCTCGAAGAGCGGGACGAGCGCGCGGGTGTCGGAGAAGCTGGCCCAAATGTCTTCCATGTGGTGGTCTTGCATCGCCACCCGGTTGCGCACAAATTCGGGCGTGTCGGCGGTGATGCCAGCTTTGTCGATCAGCATGTTCACGATCACGCCACCCACAGGGATGCCGAACTCGTAGAACCAGTCGATGAAGCGTTTGATCACTGCAATGGGCAGCGCTTCCGGCAGGGTGACGAAGAAGAAGGCGGTCTTTTCGGCGTCGGTGAGCAGGTGCTTCGCGCGCTCCATGCGCATCCGCAGGTTGACGAGATAATCCATCAGGGGGTCTTTCTCCTTCTTGCGGCTGTACGAAAGCAGCTCGCGGAGCGACTTGGCTTCCTCACGGCTCTGCATCATTTTGTTGACCCACATCCCGTAGACGCTCGACATGCCCAACAAGCGGCGCGTGTTCGCCGTCGGCGCGGTGTCGAAGACGTAGGTGTCGTACTTGTCCTCGAACATCAGGTCGATCATGTTCTCGAACATCGCCGATTCCTCGAAGGCCGGGTTCATCGTCGCCGATTCGACGAATTCGTCGGCCCGTGTTTTGATGTCCGCGTACTTGAGGAACCACTGGATCTTCTGTGTCAGCTCGACTTTGGAGCGCTCGATGGTGTCTTTGGTGTCGATTTCGTAGGCGAAGAGGTTGGGGACGCCGTTCACGGGTGTCGGCGCGCCGAAGACGTTCTGATCGAGCAGGCTGCTGAGCGAGTGAACAGGGTTGGTGGAGGCCAGCAGCGTGCGGCGGCCCTGCTGTGCTCGCCACAACGCCGCGGTGCCCGCCATCACCGTCTTGCCCACCCCGCCCTTGCCGCCGAAGAAAACGTACTTGATATCGGGATGCTGCGTGAAAAACTCTTGCATCGATGCTGTGATCATGCCTCACCTCCAAACAACTCCGCTGCGACCCTGCCGATCATCTCCAGGCCGGTGATGTCGCGCTCGAACTCCGGCACCTGCGCCACCACATCTACCCCGAAGGTTTCGTCAATCTGCTTGAGGTACTTGTTCTGCATTTCAATGCGGTTTTTCAGGTACGCGGGGATGTTCTGCTGCGCCAGTTCCGGCGGGATGACGCGATTGACGATGTAGCCGGAAATCGGCACCTGGTACTTGGCGAACAGCGTCGCGGCCTTCTGCGTGTCGAGGATGATCATCTCTTCCGGCGTGACGACGAAGAAAAAGGCCGTCTTCTCGCGGTCGGTGAGGATGCCCGACGAGGTGTTGATCCGCTGCTTGATGTCCTGCAATTCGGCGAGAATTTGATCCTCTTCGCTTTCCTTCTTGCGCTCGAGGACTGCCGCAACCTGCGAGTACTCCTGCATCTCCGTGCGCAGCGCCGTGATTTTGTCGATCCACTCATCGTAGACGCTCGCCATGCTGAGGTAGTAGAGCGCGTGACCCAGCGGCACCAGGTCGTAGATGTAGTAGTCGAATTCACCGCTGACGACGATATCCACGACGGCGTCGAAGATCGCGCTCTCCTCCATCGCCGGTTCGGCGGCGGTGGCCTGGATGTAGTCCTCGATCTCCTTCGGCACCTCGTCCAGGCCGTACATATCGAGGATTTTTTGCCGGATCTCGTTCTGATATTCACGGATGCGTTGGTCGGCGTCGATCTCCTGGGCGTAGAGGTTGGGGCAAATCTCCACCGCGCCCTTGCCGAAGATGTCGCGCTCGAAGATGTCCGAGAGCGAGGCTTGCGGGTCCACGGAGAAGACGAGCACCTTGTAGCCCTGCTGCGCCAGCCAGTAGGCAGTCGCCGCCGAGAACGTGGTCTTGCCTAGCCCGCCTTTGCCGCCAAACTCGATGTAGCGGCGGTTGGGATGTTCGCGGAAAACTTGTGCAAGTGACATAATTTCTCCTTTACGATAGCCTCCGAGGATGCAGAATTCACAGAGGAGAAAAACAGAAAAACCTCTGTGTGCTCTGTGTTCTCTGTGGCAA
>DAIUDK010000051.1:3183-32185 GCA_036845725.1 Chloroflexota bacterium | reverse complement strand
TCACAAAACCACTATGGAGGATACAACAATGGACGTTTATCAAATGCGATTGGTCAAAATCGGCCCTTCCTTGCGGGAACGCGCCGAACAGCTTATTGCCGGGCAGCACCGGCAGACTATGGCGAACCGCCTGCGTCGCTTCCGTGAAGGACTCGAAACCAGTATGGCGCCAGAACCCTGGACAATGCTCGAAGCCTCAGCCGTCACACTTCTAGCGGACATCTGTGACGCGCTACATCTCACGCCAGCCGAGAAAGCAAAAGTGCTCGGCGACGATGGGCAAGCAGCACAGGAGGCTATCCTGGCGGAGCGGATTCTACCGCAGAAAGGTCTAAACCAACGCCAGCAGCAGGCTCTCGCCGAAGTGCAACAGCGGGGACATATCACCAATGGCGACCTGCAACAAGTTTATCCAGAAGTTACAGCAGAGACACTGCGCTTGGATCTGGTTGATCTTGTACAGCGCGGTCTTCTACGACGACAAGGCCGTTGTCGAGGGACGATTTACACGACCCTTTGAGGCTAAGAGGAGCGGCGGTTTTCAAAAAGCGAAAGCTGCCGCTCCGATATAGGAGATGACAAAATGACCAAAAGAGCAATTCTCTATGGAAGGGTAAGTGGCGATGACAAGGCCAGGACCGGCGGCGAGAACTTGAAGGCACAGATCGACCTATGCCGCGAGTACGCTACCAAGGAAGGTTATAATGTGATAGCAGAACTGGCAGAGGATGACCGGGGCGCAAGTGGGGCGACGTTTGACCTTCCGCAACTCGCGAAGGCTTTGGAACTGGCGCGCAGCGGCGCTTTCGATGTGCTGATAGCGCGTGAACTTGATCGGCTCTCCCGTGATCTCGCCAAGCAACTGATTGTAGAGCAAGAACTGAGGCGCAGTGGGGTTGTAATTGAGTATGCGCTGTATGATTTTCCCGACACGCCCGAAGGACGCTTGAACAAAAATCTGCGTGCAATGCTGGCAGAGTATGAGCGTGAAAAGATCGTGCAGCGGATGATGCGCGGCAAACAGCGCAGCATGAGAGCGGGCAACGTCCTTCTTTCCAAGCCTGCTTTCGGGTATACTGTGGGAGAGCTAGACGGCCGCAAAACACTTATTCCCTCGGATGAAAAAGCGCCTGTAGTACGTCAAGTGTTTGAGTGGTACACGCGCCGTGTTGATCCGCTTTCCACGCGGCAAATTGCGCGGGAACTAGAGCAATTGGGGATATTGTCGCCTAGCGGAGGCGATACCTGGAATCCTGCCAGTGTGCAAGCTATGCTAAAAAATCACGTATATGTTGGTGAATGGGTATGGGGACACGGTGAGGATGCAATCACGGTAGAAGTAACACCGCTTATATCTGAAGAGCTGTTTGAAGCGGCGCAACTTCGTCGAAGGGAAAATACAAGCCGTAGAACGCCACGCACTGAGAATGAATATCTACTGAGTGGGCGAGTATCCTGTCCGCATTGCGGCTATGCCTTCGTTGGCATCCTTGTAAAGCCTCGCAAAGGACGCCGAAACGCCTACGCTTACTATACCCACGCGCCAGAGAGCGACGTTCAATGGCAGCCGGATTGCTATCGAACTTTTCGGGTCAAGCATGTCGATGATGCTGTCTGGGGTTGGGTTACCACATTGTTTCTGGATGAGGGCGCGCTAGAGGCAGCCCTACAAACTACGCGGGCGCAACGTGAAAGTATGTTACTGCCCAAACGCCAAGAGCTTCAAACCGTCGATGAACTGATAGAGAAGCACAAAAAAGAACTGATGCGCTTGCTTGACCTATACCTGAGCGGCGACTTTCCCCAAGAGCTTTTGACAGAGAAAAAGACGGCGCTGGAAGTGACCCTAAGCAGTTTGGAAGATCGACGCGCCGACCTGCAAGCGCAACTTGCAGAGCAGGAATTAAGCACGCAGCAAATTGAGAACATTATGCGGTTACGAATCGAAGTGCGGAAAGGTATCTTGGCAGCGCAAGATAACTTTAAGCTAAGGCGTGAACTAATAGAGTTTTTAGATGTGCGGGGAGAATTGTGCAAAGAAGGTGACAAACGCTGGATAAACGCCAGTTGTATAGTGGACAGTGCGGTTATAAGTTATGACAAGTCGAATTGAATCGCCTCACCGATGAAGCCTTCCTCGCTTTCGATCACCCGGCCCAGCGCGCTGATCACGCCGGTCGTCAACGTCTGCTCCAGGCCAAAGGGGTTGCCAATCGCCAGGACAAACTGGCCGACCTCCAGGGCACTCGAATCGCCCAGCGGGACCGGGGCGGGCAGGTCAGCGCCCGCAGCGACGCGAATAACGGCCAGATCGTTTTTAGGGTCCGCGCCGACAAGCTCCGCCACGTAGACCTGCCCCGTACTGAACATCACCAGCAGCTCTTGTGCGTTTTCGATGACGTGATAGTTGGTGATAATGTGGCCCTCGGTATCGTAGACGAAACCGGAACCACTGCCCTCCTGCGGGATCGCCTGGCCGAAGATGCTATAGGCGTAGCTGCGATTGGTGATATTGACGACCGACGGACTCACTGCTTTGTAGACAGCGATGATGCGGGATTGAAAAGCCTGTAACGCCACACTCTCATCGAGCACAGCGCCGACAAGCGGCAGCGGCGTTGGCATGGCCGTGGGAGGCACTGGCGTCGCGGTAGGCATCGGAGAAGGCGTCAACGTCGCCAGATCGGTCAACACGCAGCCCAGTCCCAGCGTCAATGTGACAACAACGACCAGTAAGTTCCCGAACTTACGTGCATGAACTCCCATCATTATGATCTCCCTCATCTTGCTTAATTGTACCTTACTTTGCCACATTATCATCTTCGACTTTATCGAATTGCATCCTAAGTACGCATTCGTAGACATATGAGTTTCACAACATCGCCCCGGCGGTCATTTCCCGTCAAGGCTATGCGACGCCAGCCCATAGGCAACAACGACATCTTGTGCCTAAGGGCGCGGGTGAAAGGGGTTTTTGCGCTGGCGGGCGCTGCCCGCCAGCGCAAAAACCTTCTCAAGGAAAAGCGGTTTTAGCCGCTCATTTCAGCAACAGCGTGAAACCGTGACAATTTTAGGACAGATTCTTAGTGAGCAGTTTAGTATCACTTATTAAGCGGCTTAGCATCGCTTACTAACAGATTCAATGTCGCTTACTAGGTGATTTAGTATCGCTTAATAAGTCCTTTATTTTCGCTTACCAGGTATCTAACTACCACTTGATAAGAAATTATGGTATTATAGAGATGTCAGTTCTACACATACCTGCGCGTAAGGAGGGGGGCGATGGCTGCGAGAGTAAAGGCAATAAACGCTTGCCGGCCCAAGATCGTTCTGGGCAAGACCGTGCAGAAGGATGAATTGGTGCGCTACCTCGCCGGGCGCACGGGCCTCAACGAAGGGGCGGTGGATTACGTGCTACGCGAGCTGCGCGACGCGGTAATCTTCTACGGGCAAAGCGGGCGCGGCGTTAAAATCGAGGGGTTGGGCACGTACCTGCCCAACATCGACCTGGATGGCGCTGTAGATATAGATTATCGCCAGTCGCCCGCTCTCAAAAATGGCCTCAATACCCCCGGCGCGTTCACCGGGCAGATTGAAAACAAGGCTAATATCGGCAAGACGGCGGACGAATTGGTGGCGCTATGGAATGCAACCCACCCCGAAGATCCGGTAGTCTCAGTGAATCGAAATTTAGGCCGGAGCCAGACTACAAAAGTCTCAGAAAGTACCTGATTGAGCACGTATCTGCGTTAAACGGTAGTTTTACAAGGCGCAGTACGTGCTGAGACTATGGAACGGCCCTATCAGGTCTGCACGCGTTTCTTAAAGAACAGGTTACGCGATGTTCGTATGCGGAGAGCCGCTTAGTCGACTGCTTGTTCTGCTCGCGCGTGAAGTTGGTAACTCGTGTAGGCTTTCTTCTCGACGTAGACCTCGAAGTTCGCGGAAGCGCCGGCTTCAAGAGCAGGGATCACGCCCGTCCCCATACTCAGCGTCTGCCCGCTGTCATCCAACAGCAGCGCCGAGATGACCACGTTTTTAAGCGCGTAACTATTGGGATTCGTCGCCACGCCGCTGACGCGCACGTAGTTCGTGCCGGTGCCGGCGATTTTACTGTCGCTCAACGTCACGCCGACCGATTCATGCCACTCCGCCACCTGTGCATCAGGATGAACGAGGAATGAGGCCATATCTTGCCCCGCGATTTCGGCGACGAAGGGACAGGATTCTCCCGGCCCCAGGACGGTACAGCTTATTTGCGCTTCTGTAGCCCCATGCGCAATCCACTCCCCGCCGGGCCTGCCACGCCCGCCGGTTCTGGGGAAAGCATAGAACGCGCCCCTGAAGCCGTCAGCGTCGAAGAAGGTGACGTGGACGGCAGTGACCTGGTAGGTCTCAGCCGTTGGATTGTGGACAAAACCGGCAACGCGATAGATGAGACTGCCCTCAAGCAGCGGGTTCGACTCCGCGGTATTGGTTGTCATTTCAACGGTCAGCGGTGGGCCGGGATCGGTGTCGGTTTTTTGCACCAACGCCCCCTGCGTCTGAGTCGCCGGTTGTTCCTGGGTGACAGTTTCCGTTTGCGCGACATCTTCAGAGGCAGATGCCGACGAACGTATTGGCGTGCTCACCGACGCGTTTGTCGTTGCCGCCTGTGTGGCAGTCGGCGTCGCCGTGACCTCTGGCTCCGGCGTCTTCCACGGCGCCAGGGTGATGATCGTCACGGGTGTGTCGGCTTCCGGCGTCGGAGTCATTGTGGCGACCGGCATCACAGTCGCGGTAGGTTCGGCCACTGCCGTTTGTTCAGTGACAGGTTGTGGCTCAGTCACCGCGGCCTGCCCGCTGCGTTCGGTCAACAAGGTGACGACGGCGCGCCTCAGCATCATGGAAACGCCGGGTATCGCACCATCGAACCCACCGGCCGGTGCGTCACCACCACCCGGTGGCCGTCCGCCGTCCTGCCCGAATTGCGCTTGCATTTGCGCGCGTTCTTCCTCCGTCATATTCTCGAACTTCTCGCGCATGGCGGCGCGATCTTCGTCAGACATCGCCATCCCTGGACCAGGGCCTGCCCCCGGAGCGCCGCCGGAACCCGGAACAGGGCCACCGGTTCCCGGCATTGTCGCGGCACCCTGTCCCGGCTCAACCATGCCCATGCCCGGGCCTTGCGCCTGGAGCCAGCTTTGCGCGTCATCGCTCGTGAGCTGCATGGCCGCAATCGCTGTGAGTTGAGCCTCCGTCAACGTCCCTTCGATTTGCTTCGCCAGCGCATGTTCTTCGACCAGCGGCATCGATCTGTCGTCCTGTAGCGTTTTCCACAGGGGAAGCGCTTGCGCGGCCTGCGCGGCTGTCAGCGCGTCCGCTGTGCCTTCCAGCCGCAGCGTGCCCAACGCCAACTGGCTCTGCACGTCGAGCGCGTTCTCGTAATCCGCACGTAGGACGCCGGTATAGGTAGGCGCCTCGATGGCCTCGGGCGTGGTGCCGGAGGCGGCTTGCTGATTGCAGCCGGTCAGTACCACCATCCCAATGATGAATACCACAAACCATACGCTTCTAAGTTTCACCCTCATTCTTCCATCCTCCATACTCCGTACTCCCTACTCCCGTCTCAGCGCCACAATCGGATCCAACTTCGCCGCCTGCGTCGCCGGGTAATAGCCGAAGAAGATGCCCACCGCCGCCGCCGCACCAAAGGACAGCGGTATGGAAGCCATCACCAACTCGGTGCGCATCGAGCCAAACGCGTTGAAGAGCCACGCTCCCCCCACGCCGGCAAAGACGCCGACCAGACCGCCGAGCAAACTCAACATCACGGCTTCCAGCAGGAATTGGAATTGCACGTCGCGGGGACGCGCGCCCAACGCCTGCCGCAGGCCGATTTCGCGCGTGCGCTCGGTGACGCTGACCAGCATAATGTTCATAATGCCGATCCCACCGACGACCAGCGAAACCGCCGCCACCCAGGAAAGCAGGTTGCGAAAGGTTTCCGTCGTCGAAGCGCGCATATCGATGATGCTGTCCTGTGTGGTCATCGTGAAGCCGGGGGCGCTCGCGTCCGTATCCAGAATTTGCATGAGCAGGACGTTCAACTGTTCCATAACGCTGCCCATCGTCTCTTTGCTTTCGGCAGAGACATAGATCATCCGCAGGGCAGTCCCGCCAAAGCGCGCATTGACGAACTTCTTGAAAACCATCGTGATGGGGACGTAAACCCGGTTGTCGAAATCCGTGGTTCCCACCGTGCCTCTGTCCTCCATCACGCCGACGACGGTGCATTTGACGGTGCCAAGCGTGACGGATTGTCCGATCGGGTTGGCGGCGCCAAAAAGCTCCTGGGCGACGTCGTACCCCAGCACGGCGATCTTGTTGGCGCGGTCGTTGTCCTGATCGGTGATGAAGCGGCCCTGCAGCACCTCGTACTCGTTGACCGCCACAAAACCTGACGTCGTGCCGACGACCGAGATGCTGGACAGCGTGACGCCATTGCCCTTGACATCTTGTGTGGTGTTCTGTTCCGCCGATACCCCGTTGATGCCTTCGATATTGTCACGGATCGTCGCCAGGTCCGCATACGTGAGGCTGGCGGCGGCTCCCCCGCCCATCCCCGGTCCCATCCGCTGCATCGAGGACATGACCATAATGAGGTTCGCGCCGAGGGCGTTGATCTGGTCGGCGATGTCGGCTTCGGCCCCCGCGCTGACGGCCAGCATGACAATCACCGCCGCCACGCCGATGATGACGCCGAGCGTCGTCAAGAACGAGCGCACTTTGTTCATCATCAGCCCTTCCCAGGCGACTTTCAATGTCTTCAAAAAACTCATACGATCCTCCCAGACAAGTCCATTCAATGAAAGAGGAGAAAGTGGGTATTTGGGGGCGGGCGCAACCCGCCCCCAAGCCCCCACCTCATCCAATTCTCAATCTTTCCCGTTGTCACCGTTATGCAAGTGGGCGATGCGGCTGGCGTGCTCTTTATCGGAGACGATTTGGCCATCCCGGAGATAGATCACGCGCTCGGCGTGCTCGGCGATGTCCAACTCGTGCGTCACCATTACGATGGTCGCACCGTCGTCGTGCAACTTGTGCAAAGTCTGCATGATGTCCTCTGCCGAACGCGTGTCCAGGTTGCCGGTCGGTTCATCGGCCAGGATGATCGCCGGATCATTGATGAGCGCGCGCGCGATCGCCACCCGCTGCTGCTGTCCGCCGGACAGTTCGTTGGGTTTGTGATGCACACGGTCGCCCAATCCCACCAACTCCAGCGCAGCAACAGCCTGCTGCTGGTGTTCCGCTTCACTTTTGCCATTCTCGTTGTTGTAGAGCAGCGGCAGCATCACGTTCTTGATGGCATTGAGACGCGGCAGCAAGTTATACGACTGGAAGATGAAGCCGATTTTGCGGTTGCGCACGCGCGCCAGTTCGTCCTTGCTCAACTGGCTGACATCCTCGCCGTCGAGAACGTAAACACCGTCCGTCGGACGATCCAAACATCCCAGGATGTTCATCAGGGTCGATTTCCCCGACCCGGAAGGCCCCATAATCGCCACGAACTCGCCTTTTTGGACGCTGGCATCTATTCCTCGCAAGGCTTGCACAGCCACCGTGCCCTTGCCATAGACTTTCGTCAATCCCCGGACTTCGATCAATGTTTCACTCATCGTCGTATCCCTCTTGACTCAAGGCATCATCGGGCCAAAACCGCCCATATCCGGCGGGCCAAATTGCGTCTGGGTGTTAATATCGGACTGGATCGCGGTGCTGGATGAAGTCTGTTCAGCCAACGTCACCACTTCACCGATTTCCAAGCCAGACTTGACCTCGGCATTGACGAAGTCCATCAGCCCGATTTCTACGGTGCGCATCTCGAGTTCGCCATCAGATGTCTTGACAAAGACTGCGTACTGCCCCTCCCCCATCTCACGCAGCGCCTGCACCGGGACGAGGACCGCGTTCAACGCCTCGCCGGCCACGATTTCGACATCGGCGTTCATATTGCCCAGCAGCTTCACCGGGTGGGATGTCGTTTCAACCGTCGCCCAGAGTTGCACCGCCGAGGTGCCGCCCACCGTGGTCAAGACGGGATCAACGCGATAGATTTCGCCGTGATACTCATAGTCGGGCAGCGCCTCGAAGATGATGCGGACTGCGTTGCCTTTCGCGGCGCTGCTCATATCCGCTTCTTCGATCCAGAACTCCAAGACCGGCGTACCCAAATTCGCCAGGACGGCCGCCGTACCGTTGCAGGTTTCGCCCACGATACAATTGATCGCCGTGACTGTGCCATCGAACGGAGCCACCAACGTCGTTCCAGATAGCGTTTGTTGAGCGGTGGTGAGATTGATTTTGGCCTGTTCCAAAGCCAGTTCTGCTTCACGGGCAGCGGCGGTTGTTCCGGTATCCGTGTCGGCCAGGGCCAGCTTCGCTTGCTCCAAGGCCAGCGCCATTTGCTGGACATTGATCTGCGCAACCGTGATTTCAGCGTCATCCGGCGGCGTCTCCGCCTCTGCAAGCGCGGCCTGTGCATTCAACAGTTGCGCTTTGGCGCTCTGAATATCGGCAGATGTACTGTTGATTGTGCTCAATTTGTAATTAGCCTGAGCAATCTCCAGACTTTGTTGCGCGCTATACACGGCGTTCGTCGCATTCGAACGGGTCGTTTCGATATCCCTTTCCCAATCCCGGTCCGGACTCATCGCGCTGGCGTAGTTTTCCTGCGCGTTGGTCAGATTCGAAATCGCCTGTTCCAGACTCACCCGCGAGGAGATCGTCTGATCGACACCCGCCTTTGCCACCGTATTGTTATAAGAAGTCTGGGCGCTGGCCAGATTCGCCTTGGCCAGCGCGACCTCTTCCTCATCGGGTTCCCAGTTGAGCAGTTCATCCAAAGTAGTCTGGGTTGTGTCCAGATTGGCCTGCGCCTGCAAGACCGCCAGTTCAGCCTGCGCCTGGGCCACGGCCAAAGCCTGTTCCGCCTGCAACACCTGCAATTCGGCCGCAGCGACGCTCTGACGCGCACTGTCGTCATTGACCTGGCCCAACCTATCGCCGGCTTTCACTTCATCACCGACATTGACAAGCAGTTCCTCCAAGACGCCGCTGATACTAAACGTCAGGTTCACCTCTGCTGAGGCAACTAGCTGCCCCGATCCTGCCGCCGTGATAGAGAGATCGCCTCTCGTCACGGTCGACGTCTGTATCTCGCTCGTGGTTTCCACCACAGCCTGCGGCGCAAACCAGGTCTTATACGCGAAATATCCTCCGACAGCCAGAGCCAGCACCAACGGCACAATCCACAACAGTTTCTTTTTCAACATACGATGCCCTCCTGGAAAATCAGTCATGGAGTCGTCAGTTGGACTCCCATAAGTTCCAGTTTAGAGTTTAGCAAACCTCTCTGTGAACAACCCAAGAAAGCGCTTAGAGTTTCCTGAGAAATCCCGGCATTTTCTCAGCAAATTCTCAGGAACTTCCCAGGAAGCTCTCAGATATGCGAGTATAATGAAGGTAGACGGCAGACAGTAGACAGTAGACGGGGGCTTTCGAGTGCAAACCCCGTCTACTGTCTACCGTATACTGTCTACAAAGAGAGAGTGTTATGGATAAAGTATTGATCGTGGATGACGATGTGAAGTTGCTCAAGATGCTGGAACGAACGCTAGTCTATGAAGGCTTCGATGCGGTGACGGCTGCCGATGGCGAAGAGGCTTTGGACAAGACGTACCGTGAGCGACCAGATGTCATCATTCTCGATTGGATGCTGCCGAAACTAGATGGCCTGGGCGTACTCGAAGCCCTGCGCCAGGAGCACAATGAGACGCCGATTCTGATGTTGACGGCGCGTGATGCCGTGCAGAACCGCGTCGAGGGCCTGGAACGCGGTGCGGACGATTATCTTGTCAAACCCTTCGCTTCGATGGAACTGGTGGCGCGCGTTCGCGCTCTGCTGCGACGAACCGGCAAGGGCAACGTCGCGCAACTCACCTTCGCCAACCTGACGTTGGACACAACCACACGCGAGGTGCGCCGTGACACACGCGTCATCCCCCTCACCCCCACCGAATTCGATCTACTGAGTGTCCTGCTGCGCCATCCCCAGCAAGTTCTGGAACGGCGGCAGATTCTCACCCAGGTCTGGGGCTACGATTTTGTGGGGGACGACAACGTGCTCGAAGTCTACATCGGCTATCTGCGGAAAAAGACCGAAGCCGAAGGGGAACCGCGCCTCATCCAGACCGTGCGCGGTGTGGGCTATGTGTTGCGGGAGGATTTTCCCCCCCTTAGTCCCCCCCAGCAGGGGGGAGAGCAAGCTCCCTCGTCGTTACTAGCGGAAGGGCTGACTTCCTCCCCCTCAGCGGGGGGGATCGAGGGGGAGGAGTAATGTCCATCCGCCTGCGCCTGACGTTACTCTACAGCGCCATCCTCGCCCTTACGTTGGTGATCTTCAGTGTTGCACTCTATGCGGCGCAGGCGCAGTACACGCTCAACCTGGTCCGCAACGACCTGGAAAAAGCCGCCGAACCCATCATCAACGGCCTGGCACACGCGCAACGCGATTTTGGGTGGCCAATGCCAATTCCCTGGATCGCTCAACGTGAAGGGCCGGAGGGCGACCAGGCGCGCGAGGTTATACAACCATTGGTCAGAGAGCGGCGCCCGCGCGACCTTGTGCGCATCCTTGACGCCGAAGGGAATGTCTTGAATCTGCCAATGTTCAGTGAGACAGCAAACCTATCCCTCAGTGAGGAGGGCCTCACCCACCTCAAAAACGGCGAAACCTGGGAGGAAATCACCCGCGATGAAGAAGGCCGTCTGTTCATCCACAACCAGCCATTAATCATCAATAACGAAGTTGTCAGCATCGTGCAACTCGCTCGCTCGCTGGCCGACCGCGACCGCTCGCTACGCTCCCTCGGCATCACACTGCTGGCGGGCAGCGCGCTCACTACACTCATCGCGTTCGGCATCGGCTGGACCCTGTCTGGCGTCACGCTGCGCCCCATCCACCGCATCACCGAGACCGCACGGCAAATTGGTGAATCGCGTGATTTCTCCTCCCGTGTGCAACACAGCGGTCCACATGACGAATTGAGCCGTCTGGCGACCACGTTCAACGCGATGCTCGAACGCCTCCAAGACGCCTACCAACGGGTCGCCCACGCGCTCCAGGTGCAGCGCGATTTCGTCGCCGACGTCTCCCACGAACTGCGCACGCCGCTGACAACGATCCGCGGCAACCTGGCGCTGCTGCAACGCCAGCCCCCCATTCCGCAAACGGAGCAAGAGGACGTTCTCAACGACCTCATCGACGAAAGCGAACGCCTGAGCCGTCTCGTCACCGACCTGCTCACCCTGGCTCGCGCCGACGCCGGACGCAAGTTGGAATTGGCGCCGGTGGCCCTCGCGCCGCTCGTAGACGATGTGTGTCGCCAGGCGCGACTGCTGGCCCCAGAGCGAGACATCGCATGCACGGGTGCGGACAGCCTAACCGTCCGGGCCAACGAAGACGCACTCAAACAAGTGCTCCTCATCCTGCTCGATAACGCCATCAAGCACGCCCAAGGACCCATTCACGTGAAATTGGACGAGCGCGATGATCAGGTCATCGTGCAAGTGCAGGATAGCGGGCCGGGGATGTCGCCCGCGATACAGCAACGTCTCTTCGACCGCTTCCACCGCGGCGATACGGCGCGTTCGACGCCGGGCTTTGGCCTGGGCCTCTCCATCGCCCGCGCGCTGATCGAAAGCCAGCAAGGAACCATCGGCGTGGAAAGCACCCCCGGCGCGGGCAGCGCGTTTACCATCACATTGATGCCTGTTTGACCCGCGCCGCCATCGACGCCGCCTCCAGGATCGCCGCGAGCATACTGTCGGGATGCGCGATGCCGCGCCCGGCGATGTCGAACGCCGTGCCATGGTCGGCGGAGGTACGGATGAGCGGCAGGCCGAGCGTGATCGTAATGGACTTCTCGAAGCCGTGTGTTTTCACCGCGATGTGACCCTGATCGTGGTACTGGCACACCACCACATCGTAGTCGCCGCGGAGGGCCTGGAAGAAGACCGAATCCGCCGGAATCGGACCGCGCGCGTCGATGCCCTGCGCCCGCGCCGCCGCGACCGCCGGCGCGATGATATCCAGCTCCTCGCGCCCCATCAGGCCGTTGTCGCCGTTGTGCGGGTTCAGCCCGGCGACGGCAAGGCGCGGCTGCGGAAAACCGAGCAACAACATCCCCTCGTGCGTGATGACAATAGTATCGAGCACGCCTTCGACCGTCAAGCGATCCGCGATGCTGCGGAACGGGATATGGCGCGTGACGTGGGTGACGCGCAGGCCGGGCGTCGCCAGCATCGTGGTGCAGCGCGGCGTGTGGGTCACGTCGGCGAGGATTTCCGTGTGGCCGATGTAGTCGAAGCCGGCCAGGTGTATCGCTTCCTTGTTGAGCGGCGCAGTCGCCACGGCATCCACCGCGCCGGACATCGCCAGTTCCGTCGCTTTGAGGACGAACTCCACCGCCGCGCGACCCGCCTCGGTGGAAATCTGGCCGAGCGGCGCGGCGTTCACGTCGAGGTTGCCCAGATCGAGCAACGTCAGCGTTCCGAAGTCGAACGTGGCCTCTTTGGCCTGTTTGACGACGCGCAATGGTGGAACCGGGACGCCAAGCCGCGCTTCCGTCAACGCACGCACATCTCCGATGACGAGCGGGCGGCACACGTCCCACACCTCCGGCAGCGCCAATGCCTTCACGACGACTTCTGGGCCGATGCCGGCGACATCACCGAGGGTAAGTGCAATGAGAGGCAGCATGGTGACCATCAAAGCGGGTGATAGTGGACGTGCAGGCTGTCGAGACGGCGCAGGTGAACGGCAAGGCGCGCGAGGAAATCCACGTAATCCCGATTCTCGGCGGGCGTCCAGACGGCTTCGGCGAGAGCGCATAGGCGCGGAAAGGCCATGTATTCGACGTGTTCCGGCGTGGCGATGTACTCCGTCCATATCTGCCCCTGCCCACCCAGGACGTGGTGCGCGTGCTCGGCGTCGATCCCCTCGCATACCGGATCGAAGGCGTAAGCGCCTTCCAACGGAATGTAGCCGCCAATCCCCAACGGTTCGCTATCGCGATCATCCGATTGGTAATAGTCGAAGTAGGTGTGCGAATTGGGCGCCATGACCACGTCGTGACCGGAACTCACCGCCGCCACCCCACCCCGAATGCCGCGCCAAGACATCACCGTGGCGTTTTCGGCCAGGCCACCCTCGAGGATCTCGTCCCAGCCCAGCAAGCGCCGCCCTTTCGACGTAAGATAGGCATCCATCCGGCGGATGAAGTAACTTTGCAACTCCTCCTCGTCGCGCAGACCGAGTGCCTGCATCCGCGCCTGAGCTGCCGGACTCTCGCGCCACTGCTTCTTGGGCGCTTCGTCGCCGCCGACGTGGATGAATTCGCTTGGGAACAACGCCAGCACTTCATCCAGCACGTCCTGCAGGAAAGAGATTGTGCTCTCCTCGACGTTGAAGACGTTGTCGCTGATGCCCCAGTATGGACGCACCTCCACTGGCTCGGCAAGATTCCCCAACTCCGGGTAAGCCGCAATCGCGGCCTGCGCATGACCGGGCATTTCGATCTCCGGTACGACGGCGACGTGGCGCGCCTGGGCGTAGGCCACGACCTCACGGATGTCGTCCTGCGTGTAGAAGCCGCCATGCGGCACACCGTCGAACGTCATCTCGGCGTCGCGCTGCATCCGGCCCACCAGCGATTCTTTGCGCCACGCGCCGATCTCGGTCAGCTGGGGATACTTCTTGATTTCGATGCGCCAGCCCTGGTCGTCGGTGAGGTGCCAATGGAAGGTATTGAGCTTGTGCAGCGCCAGCAAATCGATGTAGCGCAGGACGAAATCCTTGGGCATAAAGTGCCGGCACACATCCAACATCGCGCCGCGCCAACCGAAGCGCGGAACGTCCTCGATTTCGACGCACGGCAACGTCCAGGCGACGCCCTCGACCGGGGTGTCATTGAAGATATCCGGCGGCAGCAGTTGACGCAGCGATTGCGCCGCGTAGAACAAGCCCGCCGGTTGCGCCGCACGCGCTGTCACCTGAGACGGCGTCACGGTCAGATGATAGCCTTCCGCGCCCAAATCGGCGGCAGCTTCATCCAGCGCGAAAGCAATCACAAGCTGGGCGCCCCGCGGCGCGTCGCCCATCGGTAGCGTAAAGCCGGTCGCGGGCGCGATCTGTTCAGCAAACAGGGCAGCAACCTCGACAGCAGTGTCGACGGCTACGAGCGCCGTCTCTGCCGTCAACACAAACGTTCCTTCGCCCACCGCAACGCGCGAAGGAGCAGGCACAATCAAGATCTTCGACATAGCAACCTCCAAACTTGACGTGAAGCACTACACGGATTCTCTACCGATTCACCGATTTAGTCAACCAGGGCCGAGAATCACGAATCATGAATCATGATTCGTGGCTCGTTTGCGCAATCGAAAAACCGTGCTAACATCATGTCGAAATAAACAAAAGACATCTCCGAGTCGTACTACCTAAAAGCAAGGCTTATGGGATACGACCGGTAGGGTACAGTGGGAAACGGCTGTGCCTCCCATCCTTGGAAAGGAGATGCGCCGCGGGGTAGTTGCGTGTCATCGCACGGCATACAACGGCATCCTTTCCCAGGACGCCGTTTTTCTTTTGTGGTAATCAGTAACCAGGAATTGGAAACTCCTAATCCCTGAACATCTCTCTGACAGGACGCACTATGCAAAAGAACCGCTATTACTTCTCCACCCGCGATCTGCTGATGATGGCGGCGCTGGCTGCGTTGGGCGGCGTGGCAGGAACGTATATCAGCGCCGTCGGACGTGTGATCAATTCTCTCATCGAGATTCCCGGTTCAATGCAATGGGCTGCCGGGCTGCACGTGCTCTGGCTGACGTTGGCGGTGGGGTTGACCGGCAAACCGGGCGCAGGAACCGTCACCGGCATTCTCAAGGGATTCGTGGAATTGCTCACCGGCAATCCCCATGGGCTGCTCGTCATGCTCGTGGACATCGTCGGCGGCATTCTGGTGGATGTGGGCTTCCTGCCCTTCCGCGACAAGGATCGCCTGCCCGGCTATCTGCTCGCCGGAGGGTTGGCTTCGCTCTCGAACGTTGTTATTTTTCAATTATTCGCCGTTCTGCCCGCCGACATCCTCTCTTATGGCGCGATTCTGTTACTGAGCGTCGTGGCAGGGCTGTCGGGTGTGGTCTTCGCGGGCTTCCTGGGCTACACGTTGACGCGCACCCTGCGTCGCACCGGCGTCGTCAAAGACCGGCCTGTGCAACCGGCGCAGGGCGCACGGCGCAATCACGCCCAGCTCATTCTGCTGCTCAGCGGGGTTCTGCTGGCCGGAACGCTGTTCATCTACCTGCGCGGCGCGCTGCGTGGATCGGCGGAGATTCCTATCGACGGGGCGGTGGACGCACCCTACACCTATCCCCAGGAACACGGCGATTTGCCGACCATCACTGCCGGAGATGCCGTGCGGTACACCGGCATCTCTGTGCGCGAGTTGGTCGCACGGGCGCAGCCACACACGGATGAGGGACTGCTTCTCGTCCAGGCGACGGATGGCTACGCCTTTTTCATCAGCATGAAGGAAGTGCAGGAAAACAATAATCTGCTCCTGGCCTCCCAGGGCAAAGGTGATGAGGCCGCATACGACATCGTCGGTGCAGCGAACACCAAGGCGCAAGTGCGCGGGGTGAGCCGCCTTACCGTCATCGCGGCGGCGACACTGGACATCACCGGCGCGCTCGAAAACCCTGCGCCATTCAATCCCGACGATTGGCAGTTTCAAATGGACAGCATCACATTAGATGTAGGGAACGGTCCGCAAAAGTTGCAAGGCGCTTCGCTGGCAAAGGTATTGCAGGTTCTCGAGCCAGCAGCGGACGCGATGACTGTGATCTTCCACACTGACGGCGATCCGGTCACACTGCCGCTGAGCGACGTACTGAGCAGCGACGATGTGCGCATCTTCACGGTCGTCGGTACGGACCGCATTACGTTTGCCGTCGCGCAAATGAGCGGGATAGTCATCGCACCACAAATAATTCGCATCGAAGTGAAGTGACAATAATGCGCCACCCTGTCTACTCGAATGACCATGATCACCATTCGTAATTTCTCTTATCGGTTTAGTGGCAGCGAGTGGTATGCTCTGCGCGACGTCAATCTCGAGATTGCGCCGGGCGAGTTCGTTGTGCTGACGAGGCCGTCGGGCTGCGGGAAGTCGACACTGGCGCTGGCGTTGGGCGGGTTTCTGTTCAACCAATACGACGGTGAGGCCGAGGGAGAAATTGCCGTCGATGGCCTGGATGTGCGCCGCTCGCCCATTTACGATGTCGCCGAGGTCGTCGGTCTGGTGCAGCAGAACCCGGAGGCGCAGTTCTGTACGCTCACCGTACAAGACGAGATCGCCTTCGGGCTGGAGAATCGCTGCCTGCCCCGCGTAGAAATCCTGGAGCGCATGGAATGGGCGCTGAATGTGGTAGACGCGCAGCACCTCAGAGACCGCGAACTCGCCACACTCTCCGGCGGCGAGAAGCAGCGCGTCGCCGTGGCAACGATGTTGGCGGCGCGCCCGCAAGTCCTGATCTTCGACGAGCCGACTTCCAACCTCGATCCCACTGCTACGGCGCAGATCTTCGACGTCATCGCCCGTATCCGTGAGACCGAGGCAATCACCGTCATCGTCATCGAGCACAAAGTCGAATACCTGCGGCGCTTCAATCCACGGTGGCTGAGGATGGTGGGCGGGCAGCTATCAGCTTTCAGCGGTCAGCCGTCAGCGGTCAGCCGTCAGTCAGCAGTTGCTAGACAGCAGCCTTCCCCCCTACTCCCTACTCCCTACTCCCTACTCCCTTCCCCATTGGTCAAAACCGAGCGCTTGCACGCGGGGTACAACGGGCATCACGTGCTGCGCGACGTTTCGGTAGAAATTGGGCCGGGGGAGTTCGTGGCGGTGATGGGCGACAACGGCTCCGGCAAGACGACGTTCCTGCAATGCCTGCTCGGTCTGCTCAAACCGGCAGAGGGCCGTGTCGAGGTAACAGGACAGGACACTCACAAGACGCCGGTTTCAAAAATAGCGCAGCGCGTGGCTTACGTCTTCCAGAACCCCGATCACCAACTGTTTGCCGAGACCGTCTGGCAAGAGGCGACGCTAGCCCCACGCAACTTCGGCGCGTGGAACGGGACAACCGAGGCGCTGGCAACGGCGCTATTGGACGAAGCCGGCCTGGGCGACCGCCACGATGACCACCCATATCGTCTGAGCTATGGCGAGAAACGGCGGCTCAATCTGGCGGCGATGTTGACCTACGCGCCCGATCTGTTTCTCCTGGACGAAATTCTTATCGGGCAGGACCCGGATAATGCCGGGCGACTGCTCACCTGGCTGCAAGCGCGCGTTACTGCGGGTTGCTCGGTGGTGCTGATCAACCACGCGCCGGAGATCGCGCAACGCTACGCGACCCGTCTGCTCTTCTTCGAGGCCGGGCGACTGGCGGTGGATGCGCCAATCGACCAGAGTTTTGCGCGCCTGGCAAGCCTGGGGCGCACTGCCTACCTGCCCTACTCAGGTGAGGAAAACAATGGCTGACACATCAAGCTTTGCGTATCACGCATCACGCCTCACAGATCGGGTTTCACGCAAGGCCACGGGCCGGTTGCGCCGCATCACCTACCAGCCGGGCGATTCGTTCCTGCACTGTCTTCACCCGTTGGTGAAACTGGCGTGGCTTGTGAGCGCAACGGTAGCGCTCTTCATCACACAACGCCCGATGGGCGTACTGGCGATGCTCGTTCTGGCAGGCGCGGCTTTCCCCCTCAACCGTCTGGCCTTGCACAAAGTGCGCGGATTGCGCTTTTTCGCCTTCACCGCGTTGGCGCTCTTCCTGGCGCAGATCCTCTTCGCCAACACGACTGCCGCCCCACTGTTGCAGCTAGGCCCACTGCGCGTCACGGAAGAGGGCATCGCCAGAGGGATTTACACGGCAGGGCGGCTGTTGACCGTGATCTTGCTCAGCTATTTGTTCGTGCTGACCACCGAACCGAACGATCTGGGCTACGCGCTGATGCGGGCGGGGCTGCCCTACCGCTACGGCTTTATGCTGATCACGGCCCTGCGACTGGTGCCGCTGTTTGAGCAAGAGGCGCAAACGGTCTACCAGGCGCAACTCGCGCGCGGCATCGTCTACGACCGGGGCGGCATCAAACGCTTCTTCACCCTCGCCCGGCAATTCTTCCTGCCGCTGCTCGTCTCCGCGATGAGCAAGGTGAACGCGCTGGCGGTCTCGATGGAGGGCCGCTGCTTCGGGAAATACCCGCACCGCACCTTCCTGCGCGAAGTCACCTTCACCAAACGGGACGGCGTCGCGCTGGGCGTGCTTTTGGTGGGAATGGTGACTTTGATCTTTTTGAGGTTGTGGGGTGTGGGTTAAGGGTTGTGGGTTGCTGATTCGCTCATTCGCTGATTCTTAACTCTTCACTCGCAATTCATCCAGGAGTTAGTATGCAAAAACGTCGTTGGATATGGATTTTGATTGCTGTTCTGCTCATTCTTGGCATCGGCGCAATTGGCGTGAGTGTAGGGGCGCAGAAACCGGTCCCCTGGCGACTGGTGCGGAACTTCCCGCTCGACGTACTGGCGGAAGAGGCGTACACGATGAACGACTGCCTCGAATGTCACGAACCGGCCAAGTTCCACACGTGTACGACCTGTCACGACGATCATGGCGCAATCGAAATGGAAAACGTGCCGTTTTACGCCGGGATCACGTTCGCAGGCGACGTACCCACCCCGGGTTACATCCTCATCAACGCCATTCTCCCCTACCGCGCCCAGCCGAACACGCACCTGTCGCTGCTTGACTTCCTGGCACAACAAGGCGTGACGGATTTCGAGAGCGTCACCCTAGCTTCGGTGGATGGCGGCTTCGTCACAATCACCAGGGAAAACCTGACTCCAAGCGCGCTGCTCATGCCCTACGAGGACGGCATCCGCTTTGCCGACGAAAACCTGCACATCTCCACGTGGCTCAAGGGCATCCGGCGCATCATCGTGGTGGGCCGGGAAACACCGTTGCTCATTGATGGGCAACCGACATCGATGGGGCGATTGCTGGTCGGTCCGACGCAGTCGGTCACGCTGGAACAAACCGATGTGATGTTCGTAAGTGAGGAAGACGGAGCGGTTCGGCGCGCCTCGACCGCCTCTCGCGTCGAAGGTGCGCCAGTCTCCGTGATTGTCGCCAATCCTGCCTTCACACAGTTGATCGCACGCGACGCTTCCGGCCAAGAGTCCACGCTATCCGCCGAAGGCGCGCGCGGCGCGCTGCTGATCCAGGCGCGCGGACAGGTCACGCTGGCACTACCCATGCGCGGGCGGTCGCAGTGGATTGCAGATGTTGTGGAGTTGCGAGCAGAATGATTGAAGATTTGGAAATAGGAGAGAACGTGAAGTTCAGCAAGGCGTGGATTGGGATTATAAGTGCAATCTGCCTTATCCTGACGGGATGTGGCGGGGGATGGCAAACGACGCTGAAAGGACCGGACGGGGCAGAGACGATCATCAGCCGCGCGATGTGGCGTGAGCTAGAGGAATTCGCGGGCGAGGACAGCGACGACGACAAAGACGACCGCTTGCTGCTGGAACGGGTGCTCTACCAACACGGTTATCACTTGATCGAAACGTTGACACTGACCGACGTCGAAGGCGCAGTTCGCACATTCGACTGGGCGGACGCCGCGACCGGCGCGAGGTGGCAAAAAAACGGCACACTCAACATCGCCGGGGAAACGCTGCGGGCCAGCAGCATCGTAGGCGCTCCACCGGCGCTTGTCTCCGCCGTGACCGCCAGCCTGACCGACATCGCGCCAACCACAGCGGCGGCCCTGAGCCTGCCCGCGCCGGCCCAGGCGACGGGGCGCGCGCTCACCGACACGCGCGCCAAACACGTGCTTCTGCTCTTCCTTGATGGATTCGGCTATCTGCATTACACAGAAGCGCGCGACGCCGGCCTCATTCCCACGCTCAATGCGCTAGGTAAACCTATGATTGGCCTGAGCGAGTATCCGCCAAGCACAGCCATTGCCACGGCGGTGATGGTTACCGGCGCGCCGCCCGCCATCAACGGGACGGCCATTCGCGGGACGCGCACCACCGAGGCGGAGACGCTCTTCGACGTGGCAACGCAGGCAGGATTGCGCGCCGTCGCTGTGGAAGGCAACGCGCTCGCGTTCAACCTGCGCAACGCGGAGGTCATCCTTTCCGGCGACCGCGACGGCAACGGCAGTACCGACGACAACGTACTCACCAACGCCCTGGCAGTACTGGCAGAGGGTATGCCCGATCTGCTGTGGGTACACTTCCACGGCATCGACGACGTTGGGCACACTTACGGCCCGAACACGCCCGAAGACAGCGCCGCTATTGCCGGTGTGGATACCGCTGTGGGGGACATCCTCGCGGCGTTGCCACCAGACACACTCGCGCTCATCTTCGCCGACCACGGGATGCATCTTGTCCAGGAAGAAGGCCGCCTGGGCAACCACGGCAATCTCATCGCACGGGATATGCTGGTGCCGGTGTGGGTGGTCGTCAAGTAGCCGGGTAGTCGTTAGTCGAAAAATCGGGTAGTTAGGTAGTTTGCTTATTTGTTGATGCGCTCATTCGCCATTCACCATTCTTAATTCAAACAGGAGGAAGTTATGCACAAGAGACGAAACTGGAGTTGGGTATCGATTGGTCTGGGGCTGTTAATCGCCCTGACAGCGTGTGCGGGCGCGCCGAAAGTGGAGTGGACGCTGGAGGTCAGCGGCGCGGTGGATACACCGGTGACGCTAGACTATGGCACGCTCGCCCAAATGCCGCAAGTCGATTTGACAGATATTCTGATGCAGAAGTCACTCGGCGAAGATGAAGTCGCTTCGTGGAGCGGCCCGGCAATCGAAGAGATCTTCAAAGAGGCAGGCGTCGGGGAGTACAGTTCGGTGACGGCCACGGCTGCCGATGGGTACGCCGTCGAAATCAGCCGCGACGAACTGCAAAACGCGATCATCGCCTTGAAGAAAGACAACACGTGGATTACCAAGGCCGAGCCGGACAAAGGGCCGATCCGCCTCGTGTGCCCGGAGACCCCGGCCAACCGCTGGGTGTTTCAGATTCAGAAGATACAGGTGAATCCATAGAATCAAGAATCAAGAATCAAGAATCAGGATTCAGGATTCAGGATTCGTAATTTGTTCACACAGGAGGATAAATCAAATGAAGAAGAGCTTTGTAGCTGTAGCATTGGTGTTAGTGATGGTCTTAGCGGCGTGCGGCGGTAAAGGCGCGACCGGCGGTATTCCCGCGGACGCGGCGCTGAAGATCACGGGCAACGTGAAGAACGAAGTCGGCTGGACGGAAGATCAAGTCCGCGCGATGGACACGATGGAAGCGGAAGCTGCCAACAAAGACGGTGAAATCTCAACCTACACCGGCGTCTCCATCAACACCTTGCTGGACAAAGCCGGTGTCAATGCCGGCGCGACGGCCGTCATCTACGTCGCCGATGACAGCTACACAGCGGAAGTCACGCTTGATGAGGTGAAAGGCTGCGCGGACTGCATCGTCTCATTCCGCAGTCAAGGCGGCTTCAGCATCGTGATGCCGGGCTTTAGCAACAAAGCGCAGGTCAAGGGCGTCGTTGAGATTCAGGTGAAGTAAGGCTCGCCGACCACGAATAGGAACATGAAAAAACGAATGGGCCAGGTGCCCATTCGTTTTTTCGTTTTAGATGCGGGGCCGGCCTATTCCAGCGCCAACCAACAATAGCCATAAGGCGCTATCGTAAAAGTGTACGGCGTCCCGCCAATCGAGTCCCACACGACATCGGTCAACAAATCGCGCGGGACTTTGCCCGTGTAGGCGCGCAAATCGACGGTGACTCGTTGCGATTCGGCGGACAGGTTGTTGAAGACCAGGATCGTCTGCGCGCCGTCGCTGCGAACATAGGCCAGGATTGTCGAATTGTACGGGTCCAGAAAGCGCAGCGTCCCCCGGCCAAAAACCGGGTGCTGCTTGCGGATACGCAACACACGCTGCATCCAATGCCATAAAGAGCCGTCATCCGCCCGTTGCGCGGCGACGTTGACCTGCCGGTAGCCGAAAATCACGTCGTCGATCACCGGCGAATAAAGCCGCTCGGCGGGCACATCCGAGAACCCGGCGTTTGGCCCGGCGTCCCACTGCATCGGCGTGCGCACGCCATCGCGGTCGTCCAGCCAGATGTTGTCGCCCATGCCGATTTCGTCGCCGTAGTAGATGAAGGGCGAGCCGATCAGCGTGAGCAGCATCGAGTTGGCGACTTCGATGCGGCGGCGGTCGTTATCCAGCAAGGGGGCGAGCCGCCGCCGGATGCCCATGTTCAACTTCATACGCGGTTCCGGCGCATAGAAACCCCACATAAAAGCGCGATCTTCCGGCGTGACCATCTCCAGCGTCAGCTCGTCGTGACAGCGCAGAAACGTCCCCCACTGGCACGACACGGGCAAGTCCGGCGTGCGCGCCATAATCGACAGAATCGGCGCGTGGTCGGCTTTGGCCAGCGCCATGAAAATACGCGGCATCAGCGGGAAGTGGTAGTTCATGTGCATCTCGTCGCCGTCGCCAAAATACTGGACGACGTCTTCAGGCCACATATTGGACTCCGAAAGCAGGAACGTTCCTGGCGCGTAGGCGTCCACGAAGGCGCGCAGACGCTTGAGATAGGCGTGCGTCTCCGGCAGGTTCTCGCAGTTCGTGCCCTCGCGCTCGTAGAGGTAGGGCGGCGCGTCGATGCGAAAGCCGTCCACCCCCAAATCGATCCAATACTGCACAACGCGCATCATCGCCTTTTGCACTTCGGGATTGTCGTAGTTCAAATCCGGCTGGTAGCTGAAGAAGCGGTGCCAGAAGTACTGCCTACGCACCGGGTCGAACGACCAGTTAGACGGCTCGGTGTCAAGGAAAATGATACGCGTTTCGGCGTAAGGCTGATCGGTGTCGCTCCAGACGTACCAGTCGCGGTAACGCGCGTGGTCGGGATGTTGCGGGTCGCGCGACGCCTGGAACCAGGGGTGCTGATCCGACGTGTGGTTGACCACCAATTCGACGAGGATGCGCAGATCGCGCTTGTGCGCCTCGATGAGCAGCGCCTTGAAATCGTCCAGTGTTCCAAAATCGGGATGAATACGCGTGTAATCGGCCACGTCGTAGCCGTCATCGCGCAGCGGCGAGGGAAAAATCGGCAGCATCCAGATCACGTCCACGCCCAGGTCACGCAGATAATCCAGCTTGCCGATCAGCCCGCGTAAGTCACCGATGCCGTTACCGTCACTGTCGGCAAAGGCCTTCACCGAGACTTCATAGAAGATTGCGTCTTTGTACCAATCTAACATAGACTTACCCCTTTGAACGCAGTCTGAGCGTTACCAGTCTTATAGTCAAATAGTCAAAAACTCAGCGCTCTTGGCGTCTTCGTGGTGATATTCCGATGTGAACCTCTATCTTGGTGTAGATTCGGGTCTAGACCTGTCCGATAGCCCACTCCAGCGCCTCTTGCAGCATCGATTGGGGCGGCTGCGCGATGAACTCCGTGGCGATCAGGTGTTCGATCGTCGCCCGCGCCTGCGTGATATCGTGAGCGGCCTGGGCAAATACCTCCTCGCGGGTCAGCGTGACGCGCGCCAATCCTTCGGTGACAGCCTGCATCGCCACGTCGGCGGCCTCGTGCGGGAAGACATCGGGTTCGTCCATGCGGGCGATGATATTCTCAATGTCGATGCCGCGCTGCTCGGCGAACGCCGCCAGCGAGCGCGCAGCAGCAATCGTCATCCCGTCAGAGATGCCTCTGGCGCGCGCAATCAGCGCGCCCTTGAGAATGCCAGGGAAGCCCACCGAGTTATTGACCTGGTTGGGGAAGTCCCCGCGCCCGGTGGCGACGATGTAGGCCCCGGCCTCTTTCGCCGCGTAGGGGTAAATCTCCGGGACGGGATTGGCGCATGCGAAAACAATGGACTTGGGCGCCATCAGCTTCACGGACTCCGGCTTAACAACACCAGGGCCGGGCGTGGATGCGGCAATCAGCACGTCCGCGCCCTTCATCGCCTCGTCGAAGTCAGCGATCAAACGCGGATTCGTCTGCTCGCAAATCCCCCACTTGCGGTAGAAACGTGTGTCGGCCTGGATGTCCTTGCGATCGCGGTGCAGGCCGCCGCGTGAGTCGAAGACCACGATATTATCGGGGTTGCCGCCGGCCTCGATGATGATGCGCACGATGGTCGTGTTCGACGCGCCCGCGCCGAGGAAGACCATCTTCGCCTCGCCGATCGGCTTATCCACCAGCTTGAGCGCGTTGATCAGCCCCGCCAGCGTGACGCACGCGGTCCCCTGCGCGTCATCGTGCCACACGGGGATGTCACACTCGGCGCGCAGCGTATCGAGCACCTTGAAGCAGTTGGGCTGCGAGATGTCCTCCAGGTTGATCGCGCCGAAGCTGGGCTGCACCATCTTCACGAAATCGATGATCTTGTCGGCGGAGTGATAACCCTGCGCGTCGCGGCTGTCGATGCACAACGCGGTCGCGTCGATGCCGCCGAGGTACTTCATCAGGAACGACTTGCCCTCCATCACCCCCAGACCGCCGGGCGGCGTACAGTTGCCATCGCCGAGCACGCGGGTGGAGTCACTCACTACGGCAACGTAATTTCCCCGGTTCGATAGCTCGTAGGAGGCGTCGTTGTCGTCGCGGATGGTGGTCGAAATTGCCGAAACGCCCGGCGTGTACCAAACGTTGAACCAGTTGAAGCCGAACACGCCGGCCTTGGGCACGGTCTGCATCTTACCGCGGTAGAAGCGGTGCGCCTGTTCCGCCAGCCGTTTGAGGAACAGCGTCTTCGCCCGCGCGATTTTCTCTTCGGTCAGTTGACCGGAGAGAATGGCATCCAGATTGTCGAGTGTCAGGTGTAATTCATTCATCATAGCCTCCGCTCAAAAGTTGAACTAACGACGCCATGCTGCCGCGCCAATTTATCAATGCGCGCCTGTTGATAGGCGCGAATCTCTTCGCCCAAAGGGTGTTCCAGAGAAACACGCAAGTGCGTCAAAGAGACGAGCACAACCTCTTGCGCCTTCGACGAAGGCGCTGTAACACTACAAAGAATGCCACCCTCGTCGCCCGAATACATTATACTGTGAATCAGCACGTCGCGTTTCCCAACGGATTTGCCCTGGTCACGCAACCCCCGCATCAATCTGGCGGTCATCGTAGCCGGAATGGGCAACGCGGATTGCATTCGCTCCATCAAAATCTGCACTTGCTCTTGATTATCAATCCTCATTGCATCTTCACCCAAGCGCAACAATCACAGCAAACTCTTCCATCGCAACAAGGTTGACGCAGAGTATACACCAATAGAGAACAAAACCAAAACCTTAACACACCCAAACAAACACGGACCACTTGCCCAAAATCAAAAATGGGTGTATCACAAGGCTACTACGGTTTCTAAACAATGATGAAAGGAGACAATCATGGAAACCAAAACGCTAGTCAACCTCAACACTGCGGAAACAGACGAACTCGCCCAAGTGCCGGGCATCGGACCGGCGCTGGCGGAGCGCATTGTTGCAGCGCGGCCTTTTACCTCGTTCGACGATGTACAGCGCGTGTCGGGGATCGGGCCTTCGACGTTGGGCAAAATCGCACCGTATGCTACGGTGGAAGAAGCGGTAAGTGTGGTGACGGAGGCATCGCCAGCCGAGTTGATCCCTGAAGGGCTGGGGTTTGTGGACACAGCACCCTTTGAGGATGAAGGCATACACCGCGTCGCCGAGGTCCCGGCAGACCTGATCCCCCTTCCCCCGCTGCCGGTTGTGCCGCCATGGGACGAGGATGAGGCAGAAGCTCTCGTTGGCGAAAGCGTGCCCGAAGCCTTACCCGCGACAGAAGAAGCGCAGGCCGTCGTTCCCCCGCCATTGCCGCAGACGCCGCCACCCCTACCAGAAGAACCACCAGAGATGACTGCCGCCGCACCTTCCTCCACACTGCGCGCCCAACCTAAGCCGGAAGCCGCGCGCCCGGTAGGCACACCATCCACGGGAAAGCCCGTAACGCGTGCGCAGCTCGCCTGGGTCAGCTTCGGCGTCTTCGCTGCGACCTTGATCATCAGCCTCGCATTGATCCTGGGCATCCTGGCAGGGATCAATGGCGGACTGTCCTTCGCCACGCCGGGCGACGTCGCGCGGGTTTCGCGGGAGGTCGGCGCACTTCAGGGCGAGATCGAGACGCTGGAACAATCGTTGAACAGCACCCAAACCCGTTTGAACAACCTTGAGACGTTGAGCGGGCGTATTCAAGCCCTAGAAACGGCAAAAGGCGATTTGCAAAGCGAAGTCGAGACATTAGCAACGCAGGCAGAGGCTCTCGACACCCGACTCAAAGACCTGGTGCAGGAAACCACAACGCTCAGCACACAGATGGAGAGCGTACAGGCACAGTCAGAGCGTGTCCAACAAGTGATGGATGGCCTGCGCGACCTGCTCAACAATCTCTTCCCCGAAAACTAGGAGGACGTGATGACAACAGAATCTTCTCCCCAAGCTGGCCCCTCTTTCGGACGCAGGCTACTGCTTGCTTTTGGGAAGCTGGCAAAGTTCACACTGCGACTGTTATTTGTGTTGATAATCGGGGTGTTGCTTGGAGCAGGCATCTACTGGGGCGCTTCCTACGGAATTGCGACCATCAACCGGCAGGTTTTCCAGCCCATTCGAAACCATACCCGGCAGTTGGAAGACCTGGAAGGCCGCTACGCACAGGATTATAGCCGGTTGAACGAACGCACCCAAGCCCTGCAAGAGCGGCTCGACGCTCTCGAAAGCCAGGGTGACATCACGCGCGAGACACTGGATGCACTACAGGCCCGGTTGACGACATCCGAAACGCTCCTGGACGATATACAAACCACCTTAGACAGCGCACAAGACAATCTCAGCACACTTGAGACCCGGCAGACAGGCTCTGAACCGGAGATCGCAAAACTGCAAACTGCACTGACCGAACTGGAAACGACGGTTAGCGACTTGACGGAAACCACGGCCTATCTTATTTCCGATGTTGAGGCGCTCAGCGTCACCGTTAAAGATGAGTCGCCGTTGGTCGCCTTCCGCATCGATGTGCAATTGCTCAAAGCGATGGAGCTACTGACACGCGCGCGCGTTCAACTGGGGCAAGACAACTTTGGGGTGGCAACAACCGAAGTGCAGGAAGCACGCAATCTGTTATTGAACCTGGGATTAACCCTCCCGGCAGAGCAACAAAACGCGCTGGCAGCGATTGTGCAACGCCTCAACCTAGGACTGGCAAATCTGCCCGATGCCCCACGCCTGGCCCAAGACGACTTCGAGATTGCTTGGCAATTGCTCAGGCAGGGGCTGCCCACAGTCACACAATCCACCACAACGACGTCGCTCTCGCCATTGGCGACTCCGCCGCTCACAGCAACAGAAACGCTGACGGCAACGGTTCCGGTGACGCCGACCGTCACCCCGACACCGCGCCCCTAATGTGGACCAAAAGCGTAGATTGGTGGCATTCGGGGCGTGAGAAAACGCTCGAAGTGCTTGAGGGCGTTGTCTGGGACGCGCCCGACCCCGATTCGTATCTCGCGGCAACCTGTCACGCCTTGCGGCGCAAACCCCTCGGCGATTTCAGCGTGGAAGACTTGCGCGTGATGATCGGACAGGGGCTGGGGCTGCCGCATCTGCTGCCGCTGGCGCTCGCGGTGCTGGAACAGAATCCGTGGGCGGAGGGCGATTACTATCCCGGCGACTTGCTCGCCAGCGTGCTGCGCGTCGAGCGCGACTTTTGGAAACAAGCCCCACAGTTGTGGGGGCGGTTTCAGACGCTCGTGGCGCGGCTGGAGGACATCCCGCAGGACATGCAGGAATCTATCACAGCTTTCCGTGCACAGGAACGAATCCAACGATGAACGGCGCTTGCATTTCAGACGCGCTCAACACGCCGGGTTACGAGGAGCGGTTGGGATGCCACACCGGCGCAGCAGAGCCTGGCGGCGTCCCGGTCGCGCTGAGGTTTTACACGGACGATGACGACGACCTGGAGCCGGCACTGCGGCGCGCGCGGGGGGTGTTTGCGCACGCCGGATTTCAACCCGCCCCCCCCTGCGAGGAGCCCCCCCCTTGACCACAGATAGCAAACAATCCCGTTCGGACGAAAACCATGCGTGGGGCGTTGCGGGAAGACTGGCCGGTTCACATCCGGTCCTCCTGTTTCTCCTTATCACGTATGGGTGGAGCTGGTTTTTCTGGCTGCTCCCCATTTGGTTTACAGAGAAGGACATAACGTTGATGCTGGTCATCACGTTAATTGGTGGGTATGGCCCGGCGATTGGGACGATTTTGACCCGCCGCCTGCAAGATGCGCTGACGCTCGATCTGTCGCGGCGCAGACTTGTCGTATGGGCCGTCGCTTCTGTCGTCATCTTTGGCGTGCTGACCCTGCGGTATCACGCCGGAAGTCTGCCAGGCTATGACACGTTGCCTGACAATGCCCCGCTCTCCGCGCCGGTTATCGCCGGCGCCTGTCTGGTGTGCCTGACCGGCGGCTGGGTGATCTCCAGCGCCCGCTCCGCCCACCCTGGGGTGCGGAAAACGATGGCGTCGCTGCTGCCGGACAGACTCTCGCTGCCGTGGCTGGGCTTCGCGCTGGGGTTCAACGCGGCGATTTTGCTCCTCAGTTGGGGGATCGGCGCGCTGCTGGGTCTGGAAATTGTCATCCCCCAGATCTGGAAACATTCCACCCTGAAAGCCATGTACTTCATCGGGTTGATGTTCGCGGTGATGGCGTTGGTCAGAGGCGGCATCGAAGAACCGGGCTGGCGGGGGTTTATGCTCCCGGAACTTCAGAAGAAATA
>DAIUDK010000051.1:0-3083 GCA_036845725.1 Chloroflexota bacterium | reverse complement strand
TCAAGGATAAGTTGTACAGAAAAGGTGCGTTCCAAGTTAGGGAAGTCGCCATGCAGGAATCCGCACCCACAAGAACGAAAATGTAGGCGTGACATCTACGGGTTCGATCTTTATGAGAGGAACGGCTGCGTATGAGTGCATGGGATGATTTGGCGTCATTGCTGAGAGCCTACTTCTGCAACGAATTCTACGCGGATGGCATTCAGAATCTCAAGAACGACATCGCGAAAGGCGGGATCAGGGCCAACGCCTGGGAGACCGTTGTTCCTGCTATTCGCAACCGGGCTTTTCTGCCGGGGCAGCCTCTTGAATTGGTGAACCACTGTGCCAACCAGCTCTTGGAAGAAAATACGGACGCGGAGGCCTACCGGTGGTTGGATTTGCTGGTTGAGAACGTGCAGCGCATCGGGGACAAGAGCCGCGAGTATCCGCCGGCGGATGGTGGCTCCGCTGCTGGAATCGTACCGGTGGGCCAAGCTACCGGGCCGGGTGCGCGCACGCCCGCGCAGCGACGAGTTTGTCTGGCCCTACGAACAGATGGATTATGAGCTGGCCCCGTGGGCCGAGGCCGGTAAGGTGTTCTGGTTGGGAACTGAGGCCGATGACTATGCCCTACAACGTGAGCTGCCGGACGATTTCCCGCGCGCGGATGAGAACGGACTGATGGGGCGCTGGATTGTGGACACGGAAAAAGGCGCCGCATTGCCGCCCGAGGTGTCGGGGCATCCCTTGCACGGGCGCTATCACGGTGGTTTTCACCGGGTTAAGCCCATTGAAGAGCAAGCATTGCAGCAGCGGCAGTTTCACAAAAAGGGAGCATGAGCCGGCAATTCGGACGAAAGCAATGCGTGGGGCGTTGCAGGGAAGGAGAAAAGTTTATGAGTGTTGATTTGGACATTTTGTCCACTTCGCCCACGGTGATCTGTTGGAACGACGTGAAGGATCGCTTGAAGGAATTGCTCGGGCCGTTGGCGCCGGCGCTGGGAGAGGACTCCGGCCCCGTGGCCTTGAGGACCCATCAAGCATTGGATCCTGATGCGCCGTTTTCTTTCGAAGATAGTTATTCTCTGAATCTGGAGATTCAAAATACTTTGGGCATTCATGTGTGGTCAAACGCAAAGTATCCGATTGGGCGTGACTATTTTGAGGATTATGGGCGGAACCTGACTCCGGAAACTGTTGAGGATTTGATTGATCGTTGTCGTTCTGCCGGACACCATTATGAGATAGGGAGTTTTGCGGGACGCGGTCCCCAAGAATTCCAGATCATGGCGGCGCTGGCCGTGGCCATCGCCGAGGCTTGCCAGGGGTATGTCGTTCTTATGAATGACGGTATTTTTGATTTGGCGACGGGCATCTACGCCCCTGAGCAATTTCGACAGGCGCGGCGGATTTGATCGCTGGGGAGAGTTACAAAAGGGGTGAGGGTAGCGTTTATCGCGTGATGACACAGGCGTCTTTTTCACCGCAGAGAACGCTGAGAACGCCGAGAAACGTTAAAATCTCCGCCGCGAATCACTACCACAGCAGTGGATTCAAAACAAAGGCCAGGGTATAAGGAGGAACCTATGTCCGATCACACTGATCTGTACCAGAAAAACATGCTCGCGCTGGGTTTTGTCATCCGGCAGGGCGCGGCCCGCGTGCGCCGCACGTGGTATAAAGAGTCCGGTACGAACTTCGATACCATCGAAAATTATGAGTATGATGAAACCGGCCGGCTCGTCCAGACCGCAGAAAACGACGAATGGTTTCAGTGCACATACGACTATGACGAAGCGGGCAGAATCATGCGCCGCACCCATGCGCCGATGGCTCCCGACGATCCCAATCCGCCGACGATTGATGCGTATTTTTACGACCAGTCCGGGCGCATCACCCGCCAGACCACTTTTTACGAGGAACCCGACACCGAATCCACCTTCAGTTTCGACGCGCAGGAACGCATCAGCGCCGAGCACAAGCGCCACCTGGCCGCCGAGGATGGGGCGACGACCGATTATCGCTTCACTTACGACGCGGCCGGCCGGCTGCAAATCGTCGAGGAGACGTTCTCGCGCGGCGCGTGGGCCGTCAGCACCTACCATTATGATGCGCAAGACCGGCTCATTTTGATTTACAAAAGGGACTCTTACGGCAAAACCACCATCACGAGCTATGAATATATGGAGGAGACTCCCACGGGCGCAGTGCTGATCAATGAAGATTTCGCCGTCGTCCGGCAACCGCTCGAAAGCCAGGTCGCATTCGCCGCCTGCGATTTTACCGCGCTGAGCGAAGAGCGTCGCTGCCTGGATGGGGTGGACTTGGGCCGGGAGTTAGAAGACAAGCTCGTGACGCACCTGCGCACCGGCTGTTACATGGGGCCTTATGACACCGTCGGCGACTGGCCGGAGCACGTCGTGAAATCGCCGGCCCTGTCGCCGCTCGTCAAACGCCACCTCGTTGACGTTCTGCACCGCTGCCTGACGCACCCCGATCCCATCGCGAGGATCGCTGCCGTGGGCGTGCTGGACACCTCGGCAGCGCTGCGCGACGACCGGCAGATCGTTTTGCGGATGGCCCAACACTGGCCGCTCTTTGCCGGGCTGCGCCTGCCCGACGACGGCCCGACGAAAGATCGCGGACTGGACGCCATCCACATGCTGGCCGCCCGCGCTGACGCGCTGGATGAAGGCATGGACTTCATCCGCCGCATGGCCTTTGACCCCACCTATGGCGGCTCGGTGCTGGCCGCGCTCACTCATCACGACCCCGATTGGGTGATCAATGTCATCGAGCGTCTCATCACGCCGGAGCTTGATCCGCGGGGCCTGCGCCTGGCGATTATCTTCTACAACCTGAAGCCCGATACGAAGCGCCCTATCCGCATCATTCAGACGCTGCGGGGCAAAATGCCGGACGCGCAATTGGACGAGGCCATCAACGAATTCAAAAACACCGAGCTGTTCGACACGCTGCACGATCTGCTCCATCCCTGACCAGAATTGTAGGAAAGCGCAGGTCGTCCGTGAGCGATTTCAACACGCAACTTCAAGCCTATCTGGCGCAATACGGTATGGGCGATGTGGCACTTGTGCGAT
>DAIUDK010000050.1:22667-32308 GCA_036845725.1 Chloroflexota bacterium | reverse complement strand
AAGCATAATTTCACCAACAAATGAAGCTTTGCCGCCTACCCATTCAGGGATGTCATCTACAATATCCACCTTTTTTGCAATGTAGACAGACGAGTGCGCAGATGAAGTTAAGAGTATATCGCCTTTTTGTAAGATCAATTGTTGCCTTATTCTGTACGACATCTCAGAAAAACTAATGAAATTGCGGTCACGAGCCATCCAACTAATACCATTACCCGTCAGATTGCCAACCTTCACCAAGAACAAACCTTCATCCGTATAACTTCGTCGGGGCGGGGTTCTACCAGTCGTGACCAATTGGACGACGTCCCGTAACTTAGTTTCGCTCGTAACTTCAGTCGCAGCAGCAATCAAGCTGCTTAATTCAGAAAATGTAGCGTGTTTGGAGATGTTTGGTAAGAGCCGGCACACACCATTCTGGACCCTTTGAGTTGAACATAGTTGTAAATTCTGAGCAAGAGATATCAGTTGATTGTCATTCCTGCTGCGACCGGTTGCGTCATAGCCGACATTGGTAACATCTGCATAAGCTATGGAAACAAGTTCGTCAATATGTTCGTTTCCTGTGAATTTTTTGACGAACAGTATGACAGTAGATGTTTGTGTGCCTGCCGTAGCGAAAGTTTCCGGAGGTAAAGATACCATAGCATAAACATAACCAAGTTTATCAAAGACTTGTCGGGCTGTATGCAAAGTTGCATTGGTGATGACGCTTCTTGGCAAAACAATGGCTAAAATCCCACCGGGTTTCAAGTACTCAAACGTTTTTTCGATAAACATCACTTCACTTTGCTGTCGTTTGACAAGATAACCGTCCTTTCCTCTACACGTTCTAAACATACGCAGATCGCAAGTTGCATTATCGAGAGAAACGCCAAATGGCGGATTCGTGAAAATGATATCGAACGATGTTTCTATAGGCCAATCATTTTTAGCGTCAATCTCTGGAAATAACGCATCTATCACTCGTCGCTTGAAAACGACGCCAGGGAAATGACCCAAATTAAGTTCAGCTAAAAGTAACATTCGAGGATTTTTGTCGGTTCCCCATATAACACTTGGGTTATCATTCGCTGTGGATTCGCGCAGCTTCAGTGTCTCAATAAGAAACGTTCCTGAACCACAAGCAGGGTCATAGACAGAACTATCAGCAGTCGGATTGACATACTCGACCATCATTCGCACTACATCATCAGGCGTCAAATAAATCCCCAATCCGCGCCGCAGTTCAGGTGACAGGAATTCTCTCAAAGCAGCGCTGCGCACATCAAAGGGAATTTGACTAAATTCAATAGCATTGAAAATCTGCCCCAAGGTGAGCAATACTGCATCACTCAAATGAAAACTGGTGTCTTTCCACAAATCGGAAAACCAAGAATTGAAAGATATAACATACTCGGCAAACAATTCTTTAACATTTTCAACAAGACGTTTATTTGAATTGGCAAGTAAACCGTCGAAACTTATATCATATGGAAAAGACAATTGCGGACCTAAGGCTTCATTGGCTTGTTTGAAAAACAAAAATTTAAGAAGTTCATCAAAAGCTTCTTGTGGCTGTAATCCATCAATATCACGCATAGCATTATGAGCACGGGAATACAAAGAGGATAAAACATATTGGGAAACTAACATCTAAGAACTCCTTCCGAGATTAATAAGGAAATATTTCCAAATTATAAGTTAGAACTGAAAGAATGCAAGGCAGACTATACTAAACTGACATCTGGTAATCTTGTAGAGTTATGCACTTCAAATAGCATACGCAATACCTTCAATAAAAATACCGAGGTTAGTCTTTTGTACAAGGAGCGCCTATGAAAACCTTTGATTCCACCGGTCATTTCATCATCGAAAACTTCGCCGCCGCCCGCCCGTTCGCCAGCTTCCTGCCGGGGATCGCCGGGCCGCTTGGCATCCCGCTGTGGGTCTTCTACGTCAACCGGGGGCAGGCGATCGCCAGCTTCGGCATTGAGAACAAAGACAACCCCATTATGGAATTCTTGCCCGCGAACAAAGCCTACCAGAGCACGCCCTACACTGGCTTCCGCACGTTCCTCAAGTTCACGCACAGGGATTACATCGACTTATACGAGCCATTCGCGCCCTGGTCAAGTTACGATGCCTCGAAAATGCACATCGGCATGAATGAATTGGAATTGCACGCGACCAGTGGAGCTTACGGTATTGAGACCACCGTGCGTTATTTCATTTTACCGGGTGAAGATTTTGCCGGGCTGGTGCGGCAGGTGAGGATCGTGAACACCAGGGATACGCCAGTCGCGCTCGAAATGCTGGACGGCCTCCCCTACGTGCAGCCCTACGGTGTGGACAACTGGGGGCTGAAGGAAATCGGGCGCACGCTCGAAGCGTGGATGTGCGTCTTCAACCTCGAGCGCGGCATCCCCTTCTATCGCTTCCAGGCCAGCGCGGGTGATACGGCGGAAGTCGCCGAAATTCGGGCCGGGCACTTCTACCTTGCCTTCGGGGACAACGGCGCACTGCTGCCGGCCTTCGTCGATCCCACCGTCATCTTCGGCTCCGACACCGCGCTGAGCGAGCCTGATCGCTTTATCACGCACACGCTGGACGAACTGCGCGCGGAACACCAGATCACCGTGGGCCGCACGCCGTGCGGATTCTTTGGCGCGAGCGCAACGCTGGAACCGAGACAGAGCCTCACGCTCAACGCCATCATCGGCCACGTCCGCGACATCGAAGATATTCACCGGCAGCAAACCCGCCTCACCCAGGCCATGTACCTGCACGAGAAACGCGCTGAGGCCAACGACCTCACGCAGCGCCTCACGGACGTCGTCGCCACGCAGACCGGCAATCCTACCTTCGACGCCTATTGCCGCCAGACCTTCCTCGACAACGTGATGCGCGGCGGCTGGCCCGTCATTTTAGGCAGCGAAGAAAAACCCTTCGTCTACCACATCTACTCGCGCAAGCACGGCGACCTGGAGCGCGACTACAACGCCTTCTACCTCGCCGCCGAACGCTACTCGCAGGGCAACGGCAACTACCGCGACGTGAACCAGAACCGCCGCTGCGACGTGCTCTTCAACCCGCAAGTCAAGGATTTCAATGTCCTTTCGTTTTTAGAACTCATCCAGATTGACGGCTACAACCCGCTCGTGGTCAACGGCAGCCGCTTCACCCTTCCACCCGGCGCGCGCGACGCCGTCCTCGCGTTGGCGGATGACCCGGCGAAGCTGGCGCCGCTCCTGGCGCGTCCTTTCACGCCGGGCGGCCTGCTCAAAGCCATCGCGGATCACGGCATCGGTCTCACCGTCGCACCGGAAGCCTTTATCGCCGCGGCGCTCACCCATACCGAACAGCACTTCGAGGCCACGTTTGGCGAAGGTTACTGGATCGACCACTGGTTCTACACCCTCGACCTCATCGACAGCTATCTGGCGATCTATCCCGACCGCAAGCGCGCGCTTTTGTTCGACGCCACGCTGCCCTATTTCGACAGCCCTGTTTTCGTCCAGCCGCGCAGCAAGAAATACGTGCTGGCGGGCGAAGGCAAAGTCCGCCAATACGGCGCGATTTTGGAAGACGAAGAGAAAAGCACGCTCATCGCCGCCCGCGCCGACCGCCCCAACCTGCTGCGGACGGCGCACGGTCACGGCGATGTGTACCAAGCCGCGGTCTTCGAGAAGCTTCTCACACTGGCGCTCACCAAATTCGCCACGCTCGACCCGTTGGGCATGGGCGTCGAAATGGAAGCGGGCAAGCCCGGTTGGTGCGACGCGCTCAACGGCCTGCCGGGGTTGTTCGGCTCGTCGCTGTGCGAGACGTATGAACTGGCGCGGTTGCTGGACTTTCTGCTGCACGCTATGGCAGAATATCCCCATGAAAAAGTCGAAGTCCCCACCGAACAAGCCACGTTGCTCAAAACGATTATGGTAGCGCTCAGACAGTGGTCGGCATCCACCGGCACAGACCGTGACCGCGTGTATTGGAACGCCGTCGCTGCCGCCTGTGAAACCTACCGGAAGCACGTGCGCTTCGGTATAGCGGGAGAAACGGCTGCGCTCGCGTTTGCCACGCTGCATCCCGCGCTGACCGCCTTTCGCGCCAAAGTGCAGCTTGGCATCAACTGCGCACTGGAAATGAATGACGGCCTGCCGCCCACCTACTTCGCCTACACCGTGTCAGATTACGTCCAACTCGACGATACCGACCCACAAGGCCGCCCTTACGTCAAAGCCACACACTTCGAGCCGCGCGTCCTGCCGCTGTACCTGGAAGGCTTTGTCCACGCGCTCAAGCTCACGACCGACCCGGTGCAAGCGCACGCCCTGCACAGGCGCGTCAAAGCCAGCGACCTGTACGACCGCGAACTCGGGATGTACAAAGTCAACGCCTCGCTGGCGAATGAATCTCACGAAATCGGGCGCGCCCGCGCCTTCACACCGGGCTGGCTGGAGAACGAGTCCATCTGGCTGCACATGGAATACAAATACCTGCTCGAACTGCTTCGCGCGGGCCTCTACGACGAATTCTTCACGGACGCCAAGACTGCGCTCATCCCCTTCCTCGACCCCGCCGTCTACGGACGCAGCCCGCTGGAAAACGCCTCGTTCCTCGTCAGCAGCGCGCATCCCGACGCCACGCTGCACGGCGGGGGCTTCGTCGCACGCCTCAGCGGCTCCACCGCCGAATTCCTGAGTCTGTGGACCACGATGTTCTTCGGCGCGCAGCCCTTCTTTGTGCGGGGCGGCGCGCTGCACCTGACGCTCAAGCCCGCGCTTCCCGGCTGGCTCTTCGACGACGCCGGGACCGTCACGGCGACCTTCCTGGGCCGGTGCGCCGTCACCTACCACAACCCGCACAAGCGCGACACCTTCGCCCCTGATATGCAGCCGCGCGCCATCACACTGCATCGCGCCAATGGCGACCATGTCGAGATAACCGGGCACGTCATCGGCTCACCCTACGCCGAGAGCATACGCGCCGGGCAGATTTCGCGGATTGACGTATATTTCTAACCACGAATCTTCACGAATCCACACGAATTTTCAGATTGATTCGTGGTTTATCTTCCGAGGTAAAGAACTATGACTAAAACCGATGTATCCGGCTGGCGTTTTGTAGACGATGAGGCGACGTTTGTCCTGCAAGACCCGCACAAGACCAATTACCTGTACCTCCCGCTGGTGAACGAGGCGGGTATGATATCCGTCGTCACGCCGCTGCTCCACGGCGACGTGAAAACCGGGCAGAACACCTTCGCCACGGCCCCGGTCTCCGTCGAAGACCTGCACAACACCCGCTCGGCGCGCAACTTCTGGGTGAACGTCCACGGCGTCGGGCCGTGGTCCGCCACCGGCAACAGCGCGCCCCAGATCGCACAGACGTTCACCGACGACGCGGACACTGTTGCCCTCGAAGCCGGCTTCCTCTGGCAGCGCATCATCCGCGAGAACGCGCGCCTGGGACTGCGCGCCGAAATCACGACACTGGTTCCGCCGTCCGCCGACGCGGTCGAACTGATGCGGGTGACGCTCACCAACACCGGCGACGCTTCCCTCACGCTCACGCCCACGGCGGCGCTCCCGCTCTACGGGCGCTCCGCCGACAATCTGCGCGACCACCGGCACGTCACCTCGCTGCTGCACCGCATCCGCACGCACACCCACGGTGTCCTCGTGCGCCCCACCCTCTCCTTCGACGAGCGCGGGCACCAGCCCAACACCGTCACCTACGGCGTGCTCGGCGCGGAAGACACCGGCGACGCTCCCGTGTGCTTCTACCCCGTCGTCGAAGACTTCATGGGCGAAGGCGGCACGCTCGAATGGCCCCTTGCCATCGTCGCGCCGGAAGAGGCCCAGCCAGGCGTCCCCGCCGGAACGACGGTAGACGGCTACGAGGCCATCGGCGCGCTGCGGTTTCAGGACATCGTGCTCGAGCCGGGCCGCGCCAAGTCCTACGTCCTCATCACGGCGATTATGGACGATGCGGGAAATCCCGATGCGCTGCTCGCCGCGTATGGCGACGCCATCAAATTCGGGCGGTGGTTCGAACACACGCTCGCGTATTGGCAGGCGAAACTCGCCCCGTTGAGCGTGCAAACCGCCGACCCTACCTTCGACGGTTGGCTGAAGTGGGTGACAGTGCAGCCCATCCTGCGGCGGCTCATCGGCAACTCGTTCCTACCATACCACGACTACGGGCGCGGCGGGCGCGGGTGGCGCGACCTGTGGCAGGATTGCCTGGCGCTTTTGCTTATGGAGCCAGCAGACGTGCGAGACCTGCTGTTCAGCAGCTACGCCGGCGTGCGCAGCGACGGCAGCAACGCCACCATCATCGGCGCAAAGCCGGGTGAGTTCAAGGCTGACCGCAACAACATCCCCCGCGTGTGGATGGACCACGGCGCGTGGCCGCTGTTGACGACCCAACTCTACCTCGACGCCACCGGCGACCTTGACTTTCTGCTGCAAGACCAGATCTACTTCAAGGATCAGTTCATCAGCCGCGCCCAAAGCCTCGACCTGGCGTGGAAGCCTGAAGACGGCACGCAATTGAAGACGGCGGACGGCGCAATCTACCGGGGAAGCATCCTCGAACACCTGCTCATCCAGCACCTCACCGCGTTCTTCAAGGTGGGTGAGCACAACATCATCCGCCTCGAAGGTGCGGACTGGAACGACGGCATGGACATGGCGCGTCAGCGCGGCGAGAGCGTGGCCTTCACCGCGCTTTACGCGGGCAACCTGCGCGCACTGAGCGAACTGGCGCTGGCGCTCGATACACCCAACAACGACGATGTCGAACTGGCTGCCGAACTGGTACTGCTGCTCGATTCGCTCAGCGAGCCGGTGGACTACACCGACATCGCCGCCAAACAAGCCCGCCTGAACGCCTACTTTGCGGCGGCGCAGCCCACCGTCTCCGGCGAAAAAGTCACGGTCAGTCTGCGCGCCCTCGCGGATGACCTCGCCGCCAAAGCCGGTTGGCTGACAGAACACCTGCAACAACAAGAGTGGCTGGAGAACGCGGAAGGCTTCGGCTGGTTCAACGGCTACTACGACGAGGACGGCCAGCGCGTCGAAGGGGACAATCTCAACGGCGCACGGATGACGCTCACCGGGCAGACCTTCGCCCTGCTCGGCGACGTGGCAACGGCGGAACAGGCGCGCGCCATCGTCGCGGCAGCGGACCACTACCTCTACGCGGAAAGCATGGGTGGCTACCGGCTCAATACGGATTTCGGCGAGGTACTGCTGAACCTGGGGCGCTGCTTCGGCTACGCATACGGCCACAAGGAGAACGGGGCGATGTTCAGCCATATGGCCGTGATGTACGCCAACGCCCTCTACCGGCGTGGGTTAGTCCACGAGGGGCATAAGGCGCTGGATGACATTTACCGCCACTGCTGCGATTTCGCCGTCAGCCGGATGTATCCCGGCATCCCCGAATACGTCAATCTACGCGGGCGCGGGATGTACCCGTACCTGACCGGTTCGGCGAGCTGGTACCTGCTCACGCTGGTCAACGAGGTGTTCGGCGTCAAGGGACGGCGCGGCGCGCTGCTATTGGAACCCAAGCTCGTCGCCGCGCAATTCGATGTGGACGGCGACGCCGCCATCCACACTCTGTTCGCCGACCGGCAACTGCGCATCGTCTACCACAACCCGGCGCGGCTGGATTACGGCGATTACGCTATCGAGGCTATCACACTGAATGGCGAACCCGTTTCGGTCGAACAGCGAGGTCACGCCGCACTACTGCCGCGTGCGACGCTCCTGGCGTTGGCGGAGGGGCAGACGCACACGCTGGATGTACATCTGGTCGCGCGTTGATGTTGCATCTGACAGACCTGACAGGTCGTGCAAACCTTCAGTTTGCTTGAGCCTGTCAGGTCTGGTGACGAAGAACCGGATAAGCGAACGCCCCCAAACAAGCCGGATAAATCACCAGCAAAAACAACCAATCCCACACGCGGAGAGCCTTGATTGCTTCAAGCACACCGGTTTGCGTCATCGACCTCAGAAAGTCATACCAGGTCGCCAATCCAAGCCATCCTGCCAGCACATTGAGCACAATCGCGCCCGCCAGAACAACCAGCCCCGCCAGGTAAATTTTGAGGATTTCCATAAGCGTCCCTCTCTTTTCAGCAGATTACGTCTTTCAACGCCGCCATCACTGCCTCATTGACCGACCGGTACGTGGGAATGCCCTGCGCCGCCATCGCCTCGGCCTTCGCGCCCATCGGTGGAGTGATGCCATAGGGCTGCCACCGGATGTCCGCGCCGGCTGCCTGCAACAACTCCACCGCGCCGCGCACGCCGCGCATCCCGCCAACGGTATCCTCGAAAATGCGAACCGTGGTTGTACCCAGACTCGCCAACGGCCCGCGCAATTCACCTGTTTCGTGGAACGTCCACGCAGCTTCCAACGCGACAGTCTCCGGCCCCACCGCCGCGCCAATCGCCGCCAATGCTTGCACCGGCGACGGCTTCACGATCTGCGCCGTCTGCCCACTACAACGCGCCGCCAACCACTGCAAGCGCCCCAGGCCAATGAGAGGCCAGCCTTCCAATCCCACCAACGTCTGCGCCAGTTCCGCTTCCGGGGAATAGCCGTTTGCCGGTGCGGTAATTCCATTCGGCGGAAGGCTAGGCCGGGCGGTGTAAATCACCGGATAGATGCGCCCGGCAGATGCCGCGGCGTCTGCCGCATCTCGCAACCGCGCAACATTTTCCGGCGACAAATCCGCCACGTCGTAGTCTAGCAGGTAAGGCCGCACCTCGAAATGTGGCGCGATGCCATAGGTTTGCTCGACGCCCTCGCTGCCAATGGCGAGGTGCTGAAAATACTGTGTGACCGGCGCGCGGTCGAAGCTGTGCGTATCGGCCAACAACTCGTCAAGAATCGCGCCCACGGCCTCGCGCTGGGCGAGGGGCAAGGCTTGCGCGTCATCCCACAGCACCGCACGCACCGCATGGCTGGTCTCCTTGAAATCGCGCCTACGTGCCCCAACCCGCGCCACGAGCGCCAGATAATCGGGATGCGGCAACTCAAGCGGGCGCGCAGCCAACACATCCAACGCATCATCCCAACGCGACGGCAGCACTAACGACGGCTCGCGGCACAGGCGTTCGATGAGCAGCGTTAAGATGTATGCCGGGGCGGAATCCCACTCCGAGGTCAAGCCGTGCGCTTCTCCGGCGCGGACTTCCTCTTCGGTGAGCGCGGGATCGCCCATGCCCATCCGCCGGGCGAAGTGCGCCACCGTATCCTGCAACGCCCGCAAGTAGCCGCGCGCCTCGACGAGCACGCCGTCTACGTCGAAGAGGAACAGATGCTTCATCGCCGCCGCCTTGCCAGTTCGGCGCGCACGTCATCCAACGTCAGGTCACGTGCAGCCAATGCCACCATCAGATGATAGATCAAATCGGCGGCCTCGGAAACCAGGCGCTCATCGCTTTGGCCCTTGCCCGCCAGTACTACCTCAATAGCCTCCTCACCCACCTTCTTGAGCGCCTCATCCACGTCCGTGAGCAACGTCACCGTGTACGAACCCGGCGTTGGATTCGCCTTGCGGTCCAGGATTACGTCAAACAGTTCGTCGAAAATATCATTCATTCCAATCTCCTGTAAAAACAACTCCGCTCCCCCGTGTG
>DAIUDK010000050.1:0-22567 GCA_036845725.1 Chloroflexota bacterium | reverse complement strand
ATCAGCCCACGCTCGTCGAATGTCAACTCTGGTGTCATGGTTCCTCCTATAAAAATCTCAACGGATTCAACGGATCAAACGGAGATTTTTTCCGTTAAATCCGTTCAATCCGTTGAGGAAGATCAGCTTCTCACTACGATTCCCTGCGCCGCCAGATACGCCTTCAAATCCCGAATATCCAGCACCTTGTCGTGGAATAGCGAAGCGGCGAGCGCCGCATCGGCTTTACCCTCGGTGAGAACTTCGGCGAAGTGGGACGGCGTGCCCGCGCCGCCGCTGGCGATGACGGGGACGGAGACGGCCTCCGCGACGGCGCGCGTGAGCACCACGTCGTACCCGGCGAGCGTGCCGTCGGCGTCCATGCTGGTGAGCAGAATTTCGCCCGCGCCGAGTTCCACGCCACGCGCGCACCACTCGACTGCGTCCAGCCCGGTGGGAATCCGTCCGCCGTTGATGTAAACCTCCCACCCGCCCGCGTCACGGCGCTTGGCGTCCACCGCCAGCACGATGCATTGGCTGCCGAACCGTTCCGCGCCCTGCGTGAGAATCTCCGGCGTGCGTACCGCTGCCGAGTTGATGCTCACCTTGTCCACGCCGGCGAGAAGCAGATTGCGCACATCGTCAATCGTCCGCACGCCGCCGCCGACGGCAAATGGCATGGAGACTTCCATGGCAACCCGACGCGCGACCTCAATCATCGTTTGGCGGCCCTCGTGGGTGGCGGAGATATCGAGAAACACCAGCTCATCGGCCCCTTGCGCGTCGTAGACCCGCGCCTGTTCAACCGGATCGCCCACATCGCGCAGATTGACGAAGTTCACGCCCTTGACGACACGGCCTTCTTTCACATCCAAACAGGGAATAATTCGTTTGGCTAACATCGGTCCTCCTAAAGGGTCAACGGATTGAACGGATTCAACGGATTAAGAAGGGAACATCGTTCTATCCGTTGAGTTCCAAAACTTCTTCGAGAATTTCGGCAGCATCCCGCACCAAGTCCGCGCAGACTGTCGTGAAAAGCTGCTGTTCATGCGCCAACGCGCGGCCTTCTGGTGTGCCAATGTGACAACCCAAAAGCGCCGGGCAGGTCAACGCGCCTTGACGCGCCTCGAAGCGCCGGATGAACTCCGTGGCAACGGCATAACACTTTTCGCGTGTGGCGTTGTCCTCAGCCTGCGTTTTGCCGTGTTTCAGCCCGATGACGATGATTGCACCGGTCACCGCGCCGCACGTCTGCCCGGAGCGCCCCATACCGCCGCCGAACGCGCCCGCTGCGCGCAGCGCCATCTCGCGCTCCATCCCAAAGAGCGGGGCGTAGGCGGCGCAAACCGCCTGCGCGCAACTGAATCCTTCTGCAAAATACGCCAGTGCTTGTTCAACTCTGCTCATCACAACCTCCCGTTTTACGATAATTCGGCTGTGGCCGGTCTCTGACCGCGCCACCGTAAGCTCAGGCTTGGGCGGGTGCGGTCGGAGACCGGCCCGAGCACGGTCAAGTTAAACTTTCAACGCCACTTCCAAGTTGATCTGTCCCTCGTACAACGCACGCCCGATAATAACACCGTGCAATCCGGCTACCTTCACCCGCTGCACATCGTCGAGTGTGGCAACGCCGCCAGACGCAATCACCGCGAGGCCGGTCGCCTGGGCCAGCGCCGCCGTCGCCTCCACGTTGACGCCGCTACTCATCCCGTCGCGGGCGATGTCGGTGAAGATGAGCCAGCGCCCGCCCAACGCCGCCCACTGCTGCGCCAATTCGAGCGCCGTCAGCGGGGCGGCTTCGCGCCAACCGCGCGTGCGGACGTAGCCGTCCCGCGCGTCGATGCCCACTGCCAATCGCTCCGGGCCGAAGTCCGCCAGCGCCCGTTCGACCACCGCCGGATTCTCCACGGCGACCGTCCCCAACACCACGCGCGCCACGCCCATATCCAGCACGCGGCGCACCGTCTCCAGATCGCGCACACCGCCGCCGAATTGCACCCGCATCCCCGTCGTCAGAATCCGCGCCAGCGCCGTGACGTTCTTGCGCCCTCCCTCGCCGAACGCGCCGTCGAGGTTGACGACGTGCAACCACGCGGCCCCCGCCGCCTGCCAGCGCCGCGCCACGGCCAACGGCTGTGTGTCGTAGGCCGTCTCGCGGTCTGGGTCGCCCTGCGCCAGCCGTACCACGCGCCCTTCGCGCAGGTCAATGGCCGGATAGATTGTGAAATCGTTCATACTTTCCTCCCTTCCAGTTGCAGGGTACAAGTTGAAAGTTACTGGTTGATGGATTGAACGGATGAAACGGATTAAAGAAGAAAAAATCCGTTTAAATCCGCTCAATCCGTTGATACTATATCATCCCCTTCGTCGACGGAACGCGGTCAGCCCGGCGAGGATCGCGTTGTGTGGCGATGTCCAACGCGCGGGCAAACGCCTTGAAGAGCGCCTCGGCTTTATGGTGATCGTCGCGCCCATTAAGCACGCGGGCGTGGACGTTGGCGCGCGCGGTCACGGCGAAGGATTCGAAGAAGTGCTCCCACAGCGTCGCCGGGATGCCGCTGACTTCGGGCGCGGTCCAGACCACATCCACCACCGTGTAAGGTCTCCCGGACAAATCCACGGCGACGAACGCCAGCGTCTCGTCCATCGGTGCGTAAGCGTGCGCCATGCGCGCGATGCCTTTACGGTCGCCGAGCGCCTGATCGAACGCGCTGCCCAAGACCAACGCCACATCCTCGACGGTGTGATGCGCGTCCACGTGCAGGTCCCCCTCGGCGCGCACCATCAAATCGAACAACCCGTGCACTGCAATGTGCGTCAGCATATGATCGAGAAAACCCAGGCCCGTGGCAATGTCGTGTTCGCCACTGCCATCCAAATTCAGACTGATCTCGATTTTCGTCTCTTTCGTCTCGCGTTTTATCGTTGCACTACGCATACAAACCTCCAGAAAATGAACCATTCAACAGAAGAGAGGAAAGTGGGGGTTTGGGGGCGGGTGTGCCCGCCCCCAAATTCCCACCCCTACGAGGCAAGCGTCAAATGTCTCGCAAAACTTCAATCACCCGATCTACCTGCTCCGGGCGGCCCACTGTAATGCGAATGTGATCGCTCAATCCGGCGCTGCTGTAGTAGCGGACGAGGATGCCTTCCCCTTCCAGCGCCAGCTTGAGCGCGCGCGCATCGCGCCCAATCACCTGGCACAGGATGAAGTTGGATTGCGACGGATAAGGGCGCAAATACGGGATGCCCGCGAGCAAATCAAAGAGACGCGCGCGTTCCACGACGATGCGCTCTACCTTTTCGGTCAGCCAATCCAGATCATCCAGCGCTGCCATCGCTGCCGCCGACGCTGCAACAGAGACATTATACGGCTGTTTGATCTTCCACAAGTGCGGCATCAACGCCAGGGGGAACGCCCCATAGCCCACGCGTAAGCCCGCCAGCGCTGCCAGCTTGCTGAACGTGCGCAAGACAATGAGGTTTTCACGCTCGGGAACCTGGTGGATGCGACTCCGCGCCATCCCCGGCACGCCATTCTCGCCCGCAAATTCCACATATGCCTCATCCAGCACGACGACGACCGGCAGGGTCAGCAGGCGTTCCAAATCGGCGTCGGCGATCCAACCGCCGTCGGGATTATTGGGCGACGTGACGAAAAGCAGCTTGGGATGATATTCATAAACGGCGGTCTCAATCGCGTCAACATCCAACGCAAAATCGGCCTGGCGCGGAACGGCAATCACGTTCGCTCCATTCAGCGCCGCGTCGAAAGGATACATCCCGAACGTCGGGGGGCAGTTGAGAATCGCGTCGTCAGGCTGCAAGAACAGGCGCATGACCAAGTCGATCAGCTCATCCGCGCCCGCGCCCGCCAGTAGATGCTCGGCAGGGACGCCGGTGAACTCGGCCAACCTGGCGCGCAACGCCTCGCTGCCGGGGTCGGGATAGATGTTGATGTCGCGCAAATTCGTCAGCGCCGCCCGCACCTTCGGCGAAGGGCCGTAAGGATTCTCATTCGCATCGAGCTTGATGATGTCCTCCGGCGCGCGTCCCAACCGCGCCGCCAGCACGTCGAACGGAAAAATCGGCGTGTACGGTTCCATCGTCGCAATATCGCTTCGGATTAAGTCTAGTGCGTTCATTGTTTTTCCTAAAATCTGCTTAATCTGCTAAATCTGCTGACGAACCTTAGCCGCCATACCGTGCGCCGTCAGTGACTCGGCGTCGGCGATGCGGGCGGCAGTGGGCGCGAGGCGGCGGGCGGTTTCCGCGTCCAGGCCGATGATGTTGATGACTTTCACGAAATCCAGCACATTGACCGGCCCCTTGAAGCGCGCGGTACCGCCGGTAGGCATGATGTGACTCGGCCCGGCGACGTAATCGCCGAGCACCTCGAACGAGTGCTCGCCCACGAAGATACCGCCGGCGTTGCGGATTTTGTCCACCCACGCCGCCGGTTCTGCAACCGAGAGGCACAGGTGCTCCGGCGCGAACTGATCCGCCAACCGTACCGCCGTCGCCAGATCGGGCGTCAGGACGATGCCGCCCTGCCCCGCCAGCGATGTGCGAATCACGTCGACGCGGCTGAGCGCGGCGGCTTGCCGCTCGACTTCCGCTTGCACCGACTCCGCCAGCGCGCGCGACGGCGTGAGCAGGATTGCCGTCGCCAGCACGTCGTGTTCGGCCTGTGCGAGCAAGTCGGCGGCAACCCACGCCGGGTTTGCTGAATCATCCGCGACCACAATGGTCTCCGTCGGTCCATACAGCCCGTCGAGACCCACGATGCCGTAGACCTGGCGCTTGGCAAGCGTCGTGAACAGGCCGCCCGCGCCCACAATCTTATCCACGCGCGGGACAGACTCCGTTCCGAAGGCCAGCGCCGCCACCGCGAGCGCCCCGCCGAGCGCGAACACCCGATCCACACCGGCGATGTGCGCCGCCGCCAACGTCAACGGCGAGATACGTCCGGTCTGACGGTCGGCGGGCGTGCAAACGATCACCTCATCCACGCCCGCCACCCGCGCCGGAACCGCCGCCATCAATAGCGACGAGGGCAGCGGCGCTGTCCCACCCGGCACGTAGATACCTACCCGTTCCAGCGGCACGAGCCGTTGACCGAGCACGCCGCCCATCGCATCGGTTGTCCAATTAGGGATCGGCTGACGGCTGTGAAAGTCGCGGATGCGTTCGGTGGAAACTTCTAGCGCGGCGCGTAAGTCAGGGTCGAGCGCCTGATAAGCCGCTTCCCTTTCACTTGGCGGGACTTCCGGCGCGTCGAGTGTCACCCCATCAATGCGCGTCGTCCATTCACGCAACGCCGCATCGCCCCGCGCGCGCACGTCCGCCAGCAGCCGTGCCACCACGGCCTCCGGCGTCAGCGCCTCGCCGAACACCCGCTTGATGCTGTCCAGCACCACCTCCGGCACATCCTCCACCGTCGTCATCTGCCGCCGGTTCAAAATCACACTTGCTTCCTCTGGGTTCTCATAAATGCGAATCATCATTTCCCTCCAAAATCTACAATCGGCAATCTAAAATCCCTTCACCGCTGCCATCATCGCCTTGTACCGCGCCGGCTCTTCCTCGAAGATGTAGGTAACCGGGGTGACGACGACGCCGCTGCCGCCAATCGCGCGCAGTTCAGCAATCGCCTGGATCAGCTTGTCGCGCCGGACGACGACTTGCACGGCGTGCCAGTGGAGCGCGCCGCTTGCTGCCTCACCGGCAACGTCTTCGCGTACCACCACAGGCGCAATCGTCGGGCCTTGTAAGCCGCCGAGTACGTGCTGCGCGAATATCTGCTGGGCGATGGCCTGCGGCGATTCCCCGCGCATGTTGGCGACGACGAGGTAGTGCTCCTCGGCGCGCAGGTGCGCTTCGGTGAATTCCAGCAATGTGCGGGCGACGGCGAGCACCTCGGGGCGGTCATGCAACGCGGCGCGGTTGGCAATGAGTGCGGCCTCCGAGCGCATCACCACGCCGTCGGTAAGGGGACGCAGCCGGTTGTCGATCAGGGTTTGGCCGGATGCCACCAAATCGACGATGCAGTCCGCGTAGCCGATCGCGGGCGCGATTTCCAGCGTGCCCTCGGATTTGACGAGCGCGACCGGCGCGATGCCATTCCGCGTGAGGAAGTCGCCCGCGAGATTGGGGAACTGGGTGGCAACGCGCAGTGGCTTGTCCAGGGCGTGGGTATGCGCCGCCAGATCGGCCAGCGTCGTCACATCCGTCCAGGATTCCGGCACGGCAACCGCCAGACGACAGCCACCAAAGCCGAGCGCTTCGTGCAGCACCAGTACCTCGCCGTTGCCGCCGCCGTACTCACCGGTCACGTCCAACCCGGTGACACCGAAATCCACACTCCCATCGCGCACGCTGACGACGATGTCCGTGGGGCGTTGGAACAGCACGGTCACGCCGGGCAGTGCGGGTACGGTCGCTGCGTACTGGCGCGGATTCGGTTTGTAGACGTGCAAGCCGCACGCCGCGAGGAAATTCACCGCATCCTCGGCCAGGCGGCCTTTACTCGGTAAAGATAGTCGGATTTCGGTTCGTTCAGGCATAACTCCTCCTCATACAAAATAACCTCAACAGATCGAACGGATCCAACGGAAAAAATCCGTTAAAATCCGTTGAATCCGTTGAGAAATGAAAAGCCCCCCGGTTGATCCGGGGGGCTTGATTCAATTCAGAAAGCGTGTTCTGTTAACCCACACGCGCAGACGAACCTCCCGAATCGGGTGGCGTCGGCGTATGGTGATGGCGCTTGGCTGTGCGTGTGTTCATAATAGGGTGCATTGTAGCAGGAATGGCGGAAGTGTCAAACCTGGTTAATCCAGAACACCCAAGCGCGCCAACTCTTCCTCAATCACACTGTCGTCGAGTTTCTTGAACAACGGACTCGGCTGGCTCAATGTGCGCCCGGCGGGCAACGTTTCGAAAGCCCACGTGCCGCGCGCCTTGCTCTCGTCGTAGCGCAAGACGGAGTAGCGCTGGCCTTCGGCCTCGACCTCGTCGATGTACTGGTTGCCAAACAGTTGATCTTCGTAGCCGAGCGCCTGGTGCAGTTTCTCCGCCGAGAAGGGCAGGAACGGCGCGAGCAGCACCTTCAGCGCGTTGATCGCTTGCAGCGCCACGTAAAGGCTCGTCGCGCTGGCGGCCCGGTCGGTCTTAAGCTGCGCCCACGGAGATTTGACCTCCAGGTAACGGTTGGCCTCGCGCGCCAGGTTCATCGCTTCGGCCAGCGCCGCGCGGAAGCGACGTCCCGCCAGATGCGCGCCTACCGTGTCGAACGCGGCCTCGGCCTTCGCCAACAGCTCACGGTCGACATCCGCCAGTTCACCAGGTTCAGGCACAGCGCCGAAGTGCTTGTAGGTGAATGAGAGCACGCGATGCGCCAGGTTGCCCCACACGCCCACCAGCTCGCCGTTGTTCCGCTGGACGAAATCGTCCCAGTAGAAGTCACTGTCGCTGGTTTCGGGCATCACAACGGTGACGTAGTAGCGGATAGCGTCCGCATCGTAGCGTTCCAGCAAATCGGGGAGCGCGATCATCCGCCCCCGGCTCTTGGAGAATTGCGCGCCCGACAGGTTCATGAACTCGTTGGCGGGCACATCGTAGGGCAGATTGAAGCGTTTCGCCGGATCGTCCTCGTACAACTGCCCCACGCCGATGAGTTCAGCGGGCCAGATGATAGCGTGGAAGGGAATGTTATCTTTGCCGATAAAGTATACGGGCAGCGCTGCCGGATCGTACCACCACGCTTTCCAGGCGTCGGGGTCACCGGTCAGCTTCGACCATTCGATGCTGGCGGAAAGGTAGCCAATCACGGCTTCGAACCAAACGTACAGGCGTTTCCCCGGATAACCTTCCAGTGGCACAGCGATACCCCACTCGATATCGCGGGTGATGGGCCGCCCCTTCAGCCCGCCCTTGACGTAGTTGAGCGAGAACTTGAGCACGTTGGGCCGCCAGTCCTCTTTACCGGTTTGCAGGTAGTCCAGCACGAGCGGTTCCAGTTTTTCCAGATCGATGAAAAAGTGCTCCGTCTCGCGGATCACGGGCGTCGCTCCGTCGATTTTGCTGCGCGGATTCTTCAGCTCCAACGCATCCAGCAAACGCCCACAGTTATCGCACTGGTCGCCCCGCGCGTCGGGATAGTCGCAGTACGGGCATGTCCCCTCGACGTAGCGATCCGGCAGAAATTGCTGCGACACTTCGGAGTAGTATTGCTGCTGCTTTTCCTTGTAGAGATAGCCGTTGCGCAGCAATCCCAGGAACATATCCTGCGAGACGCGGTGGTGGTTGGGCGTGTCGGTGTGGGTGAACAGGTTGTAAGAGATGCCGATGTCGCGCTGCGTTTCGAGAAAGCGTTGGTGGTAACGCTCGAAGATCTCACGCGGGCTGACGCCGTCCTGGTCGGCGCGCACGGTGATGGGGGTGCCGTGCGAATCCGAGCCGGAGACGACCAGCACATCGTTGCCAACCAAACGATGATAACGGGCAAAAATATCGGCGGGCAGATATGCGCCGGCCAGGTGGCCGATGTGCATATCGCCGTTAGCATAAGGCCAGGCTATGGAAACAAGGACTTTCTTTTTATCGTTCATCGCTCTCCTCCTGTAACAATGTTTCAAGGTATCATCCCAATAAAAAGGGGGGAGAAGCGGGGTTTGGGGGCGGGCTACGCCCGCCCCCAAACCCCACCCCAAGATTTTGAGAGAATACGTCGCAAGTATAACTGAAAAACAAGAATATGGGAATAAGAAAACCCGCCAGCGAGGCTGGCGGGTTTTTGCCGTGTTCCGTGTGTCACGGACCCTGGCGCTTACGGGGCCTCGCTTCCCCCGCGCCACGGCGCGCAACACATCATCATCACGCCAACAGCGTCAATCGTCATCGCAAATAGTCCTTCAAATCGCGGCTGCGGCTGGGATGGCGCAAGCGGCGCAACGCCTGGCCTTCGATCTGGCGAATACGCTCGCGGGTGAGGCCGAACTTCTGGCCGACCTCTTCCAGGGTGTAGCTGCGCCCATTGTACAGTCCGAAACGCATCCGCAAGATGCGCACTTCGCGGGGGCTGAGTGTAGTCAGGACTTCCTCGAGCCGGTCGCGCAGCATACCTTGATAGGCCGTGTCGGGTGGGGTGAGGGTGCGGTCGTCTTCGATGAAGTTGCTCAATTCACTGTCGTCATCTTCGCCGACGGGACGCTCCAGGCTCAATGGCTGCCAGGAGACACGCATCATCCATTGCACCTTGCGCGGTTCCAGCCCCATCTCCTCCGCCAGTTCTTCCGGCGTGGGACGGGTGCCGCGCTCCTGCTCGATTTCCTGCGCGCGACGGTACAACCGGCGGATACGATCGCTCATGTGAACCGGCACGCGGATGGTGCGGCCCTGATCCGCGATCGCGCGGGTGATCGTCTGGCGAATCCACCACGTCGCGTAGGTGCTGAAGCGATAACCGCGTTGGTACTCGAACTTTTCGACAGCCTTCATCAGCCCAAGATTGCCCTCCTGGATCAAGTCCAGGAAAGGAACGCCGCGCCCGATGTATTTTTTGGCGATGCTGACGACAAGGCGGGTGTTGGCGCGGATCAGGTGATCGCGGGCATCGACGCCTTCGTGAAGCACGGATTCGAGACAGGCAAGCTCATCAGCCGTGTGATGCCCGTTATTTTGGAGCAGACGCTTAGCCTCGCGGCCATGTTCGATCTTCTTGGCTATGCTGACTTCTTCCTCATTAGTGAGCAAAGGCACGCGCGCCATCTCCCGCAAATAAAGCGCTACCGTGTCATCGACCCCAATCCCGTCGAGGTCGTACATCTCGTCATCCCAAACTTCGATCTCTTCATTGACGATGTCATCCAGTGAAGGCTCGAAGTCGTCGACCTCATCCACATCCTCGTCATCGTCAGCCGTCTCAACCTCAACACCCGCCTGTCGCAACTCCCCTAAGACGGTATCCAGCGGCCCATCTTCCTCTACCGTTCCCAGGGAGTCCAAAACGTCCTCTATGGCCAAATATCCCTGAGATTCCGCCTTTTCCAATAATTCATTGACAATGTCCATAGGCCTCCTTGAGTTTTGTAAAATGTGTAACCCAAGTTGTTTCTAACGGACCCACCCTAAACAGACGTCCGTTTATCCAGGTAACAAAAATTTACCCGGTTGTTTCTAACAAAGCTTGTAATACGCCCCAACGCGGATCAATGGGAGCAACCTTGTCGCACGTACACTCGCCCAAGTTGATGTTTCCGCCACAGTCCGGGCAAATTCCCTGACAATCTGGCGTACAAATTGGCTTGACGGGTACGGCAACCCAGGCGTTTTCGCGGATAAGCGGAGATAAATTGATCCAACCATCCTCAACGACACGTACAGGACGTTCCGGGGTTAAATCTGCTCCAGGGAGACTTATGGTGTCCTCTAATTCAATAACTATAGGTTGATAGAAAAGCGTCAAACAACGAGTACACTCGGTTTTGACTGTGGCGTCAAGCGTCCCTGCAATTAGAATCCCATAAGTGATACGGGTGAAGTGAAGTGTACCTTTGAGATAGCCCAGATCCAGATCGTCGACGATAACATTGCCTGTGTCCAGAACGACTGTTTCGCGAGCGCCGGGTTTGGCATGGATGAGTGCAATAAGGTTAACCTTTATCATCGCACGGGTTCCTCCGTTATCCCGTCAACATTGCAATTATATCATAGCTAACCCGTTACGTCAAGGATTTTATATAAATTCCTCTCTTTTTTTAACCGTATACTAACGCAATCTAGATCGAAAGGTTTCAGAAAACCTGTCAGATTTTGTCAGATTTGGACTTTATGGACTTCTGGAGGCCGGCCAGGTTCAAGGATCAAATGCGCCAGTGAAGGTGTGTAAGGGGCGTTGAAATACGCCGTGCGTAGCGCCGCGCCGGGGTTGATCAACAGTGTTTTGTCCCAGTAGGCTTGATAGAAGCGGTGTGTATGCCCAAAGACAATAATGTCAGCCTGGGGGAAACGGCGCAACAGGTTACGGGCGATGGCGCGGTCATACGCCGGCGACGCCCATCGCCCACGCATATTTTCCAACAGCAGGTAGAATTTCCAAAACCAAGTCGCCGGTCCCATGCGATGCCCATGGATGACACCAATATGGAAACCGGCGGCCTCAATTTCAACCGTTTCCGGCAGCGACGCACCACCGGAGGAACCATCGAGGAGGTGATAATTACCGCGCACAGCGTGTACTGGCGCAAGTTCACGCAACGCACCCAACGCGCAGGGTTCATCGACGTCACCCGCATGGAGGATCAGATCGACGCCTCGCAATGCATCCAATACCGCAGCGGGGATAGTATCCGCTCGATAGGGAATGTGCGTGTCTGCAAGTAAACCTATGCGCATATCAAAAGGCCACCGTTCTCCGGTGGCCTTCACGAAAATGCAAAGGGAAATTATTGCCCGACAGTCATCCGCTTTTCGACGTAGTCGACCGCCGCCTGCACGGTGGTGATGCTGCGTGCATCGTCGTCCGAAATACGCCCGCCGAATTCATCTTCGAAAGCCATAATCAGTTCCACCAGATCTAGAGAATCTGCCCCCAGGTCGTCCCGGAAGCTCGCGTCTGGTATCACTTTGTCCGGCTCAGTCGCCAGGATCTCAACAATAATGTTTTTCACGCGATCAAACACATCACTCATTGGAATTACCTCCTCAATTGTGGCATAATTGGTATGGATGCGATCTGCAACCTATGGTTGTATTTTATCAACAGCAGAGCAAAAGTCAAGAATACCCACATTGACGGGATGGTGCTTTTACGGTATATTGGCAGCAGGCCAGACGAGGATAACACAATGACCGATTCACAAACCAGCACGCGCAAGGACGAACATATCCGCATCAACCTGGAAGAAGATGTATCTTTCGACCGGGTAACGACTGGCCTGGAACGTTACCGGTTTACCCATCAGGCGCTGCCAGAATGTGACCTTGCCGATGTGGATACCACGACGCATTTCCTCGGTCACCGCCTGGCTTTCCCAGTGCTAATCGCGTCGATGACCGGCGGCACACCACGGACGGGCAACATCAACCGCGCCTTCGCCGAAGTAGCACAGGTAACCGGCATCGGTATGGGGCTAGGATCAATGCGCGCGGCTTTGGAAGACTCGCAAGCCCTAACGACCTTCCAGGTCCGCCGTTACGCGCCCGACATTCTGCTGCTGGCCAATCTCGGCGCGGTGCAACTCAACTACGGCTATGGCCCCGACGCCTGCCGCCGCCTCGTCGATCTCGTTGGAGCTGATGGCCTTTTCCTGCATCTCAATCCCCTGCAAGAGGCCCTCCAACCCGAGGGGGATACGCGCTTTGCCGGGATTGTGAGGCAGATCGAGGCCGTATGTCGCGCGCTCGAAGTGCCGGTCATCGTCAAAGAGGTAGGATGGGGTTTATCCACGGAAGCTGCGCGCTTGCTCGTCAACGCGGGCGTGACGGCACTGGATGTTTCAGGAGCCGGCGGCACCTCCTGGAGCCAGGTCGAGATGTACCGCGGACAGGATGCGGTGCAGCGCGATGTAGCGGTGGCGTTCCGCGATTGGGGTATTCCTACCGCGCAAGCCATACGGGACGTGCGTCAGGTCGCGCCGGACATCCCGCTGATCGCCAGTGGCGGGATACGCACAGGTGTAGATATCGCCAAAGTCCTGGCGCTCGGGGCAGATGTCGCCACGATGGCGGCGGTATTGCTCCAGGCGGCGGCCGAATCGACGCAGGCACTCTACGAACGCGTCGAAATCATCCGCCGGCAGTTGAGCATCGCGATGTTTGCAGCTGGCGCGCCGACGATTGCACAACTCAGGCAAACGCCTTTGGAAATAGTCTAATTAGAACCGGATTACAAAGTCTCGCCAAATACCTGGTTGAACGTGTGCGCTGAAACTTTTCTAGCTTGATAGGGAGGTGTAATGATGGACCCTTTTACGCGTTATTTACCAGCGCTTGAAGCCACGATGCGACAGGCCATCCCCGATACAACGCCTGACATGCTCTACGGAATGCTGCGTTATCACCTTGGCTGGGTCAATACCGCATTTCAGCCCACCTTGGATAAAGCCGGGAAACGACTGCGGCCCGTGTTCCTGCTGCTGGCCTGCGAGGCTCAGGGGGGCGACTGGCAACAGGCGATCCCCGCGGCGGCAGCCATCGAATTGCTGCACAACTTCACACTCATTCACGACGACATCGAAGACCACGACCGCACCCGTCGTGGACGTCCAACGCTATGGTCGGTGTGGGGCGAGCCCCAGGCCATCAACGCCGGCGATGCGCTTTTCGCGCTTGCGTACCGCAGCCTGTTCGATCTGCAAACCACGGGGGTGTCTCCGGAGACGGTATTGCGCGCCGTAAACCTTTACACCGACGCGATTTTGCACATCACCGGGGGCCAGCATCTTGATCTCTCCTTCGAGGCCGAGAGGCAGGTTGACGAGGTGACTTATCTGACGATGATCCAGGGCAAAACGGCGGCGCTGCTCGGCCTGGCCTGCGAGCTTGGTGGGATACTCGCTGGCGCGACAGAGCCTCGTCTTGCGGCGCTACGCGAGTTTGGCGTAGAACTCGGTCTGGCCTTCCAGATGCAGGACGATTGGCTCGGACTGTGGGGCAATTCCGCACAAACGGGCAAACCAGTGGGGTCAGATCTACGCAACCGTAAAAAGACGCTGCCCATCCTCCACGGGATGGCACACAGCGCAGAGTTTCAGGCGCTTATAGCCGGGGACGCTCCACTCGGCGACGCGCAAGTGACCGAAGGATTGATCCTGCTGGAAGCGGCGGGCAGCCAGGAATACACCCGCACACAGGCCCTCGCACACCACCAGGCCGCACTCGCAGCACTGGCCCGCTCCGAAGGGACCGGCGAAGCACAAGCCGCGCTCTACGCGTTGACCGAACAGCTTGTGGGTCGCGCTACCTGAACATCAGTCCATCACTTCGGACAGACCCAGTAGCGCCAGGTTAAGTGGCTTCAGCGTCTTCACGGCCTCTGCGAGCGGGAAAGATTCCAACACATTGCCCCGCATGGCGGCCATCTGACCGCTCTCACCGTCGATCAGATGATCGGCAGCATACGCTCCCATCCGCGTCGCCAGGAGACGATCATACGCAGAAGGCCGCCCACCGCGCTGCACGTGGCCCAGCACGGTCACACGCACATCAAAACCAAGCTCGGCCTTGCGCGCGCTGAGATAGTCTGCCACGGCCTGTGTTCCAGGCTTCCAACCTTCAGCGATCACCAGGATGCAATGCGCTTTCCCCCGCGTGTACGCCTCGACGACGGTATCGGCAATCGTCTCTAACGACGGGCCTTCGTGTTCCGGCACCAGAATCAGCTCCGCCCCGCCGGCGATGCCACTTGCCAGGGCCAGATAGCCGCAATCGCGCCCCATCACCTCAACCAAAAAAGCGCGCTGGTGCGAAGCCGCCGTATCCTTGATGCGGTCGATGGCGTCCAGGATCGTGTTCAACGTGGTGTCCACGCCAACCGCCATGTCCGTGCCATTGATGTCGTTGTCGATGGATGCGGGAACGCCGAATGTGGGAAAGCCCATCTCGTGCAGGGCCAAGGCGCCCGCCAGTGAGCCATTGCCCCCGATCACCACCAACCCCTCGATGCCTTCCTGGTTCATCTGGCGAAGCGCAGTGCGCCGTACCTTAAGCTCCTTGAACTCCGGGCAGCGCGCCGTTCCCAGGAACGTGCCGCCGCGATTCATAATGCCGCCGACATCCCGGCTGGTCAGCTCGTCGATCTCGCCATTGATCAGGCCTTTGTAGCCCCAACGCACACCATAGACCTTCAAGCCGTGATGAAAAGCCTCACGTGCGACCGCGCGAATGCACGCATTGAGCGCCGGGCCATCCCCACCACTTGTCAAAACAGCAATTCTACGCATAGATTAACCTCCTGGAGTGTTATTAGCTTTCAGCGATCAGCAGTCAGCCATTTGCCATTTGCTATTCCCCGTCCGGCTCTGTCATCCGATAAGGATTGAGCAAGACGGCCAGCATCTCTGCAGGCAGCACGTTCCACGCCTCGGCGATTTCGCGGACGGTTTTACCGGTGGATTGGGCCTCCTTCGCGATCTCGGCGGCTTTATCGTAGCCGAGCGCGGGAGCCAGCGCGGTCGCCAGCGCCAGATTGCGCTCCACGGTTTCACTGCACCGGTCGACGTCGGCCTCGAGACCGATGATGCAGCGGTCGGCGAAGACTTCCGTCGCGTTCGCCAGCAGCGCGATGGCGTTGAGAATGTTATGGGTGATAAGCGGCATCATCAAGTTTAGCTCGAAGTAGCCCCCCAACCCACCGAACGTAATCGCCGCATCGCAGCCGATCACTTGCGCGCAGGCCATGATCACCGCCTCCGGAATCACCGGGTTCACCTTACCCGGCATAATCGACGAGCCAGGCTGCACGGCGGGCAGACGCAGTTCCCCCAAGCCGTTGCGCGGTCCCGAAGCCAGCCAGCGGATGTCGTTGGCAACTTTGTGCAGGCTCACAGCAATCGTTTTGAGCATGCCGGAGGCTTCGACCAGCGCGTCGCGGGCAGCATTGGCTTCCACGTGATTGTGCGCTTCGACGAAGCCCGTCCCCAAGGCTGTGTTAAGATGGGCGATGGCGCGTTCCGCAAAACCGGCCGGGCAGTTGATACCGGTGCCGACGGCCGTGCCGCCCAGCGGCAATTCCCGCAGGGCCGCGACGGCACGCTGCGCCCGGAACGTCGCCTGCTCGATCTGCGCCGCGTATCCCCCGAAGACCTGTCCCAGGCGGATGGGTGTCGCGTCCTGCAAATGGGTGCGCCCGGTTTTGACGATAGCGTCGAACGCGATGGCTTTGGAGAGCAAGAGGGCGTGCAAGTGCGCCAACGCCGGAAGCAGATCGTCACGCAGCGCCAGCGTCGCCGCCACGTGGATCACAGTGGGGATCACGTCGTTGCTGGACTGGCTCATGTTGACGTGGTCGTTGGGATGGACCGGCGACTTGCTCCCCACTTCGCCGCCGAGCAGTTGGATGGCGCGATTGGCAATCACCTCATTGGCGTTCATATTGGTCGACGTGCCGGAGCCGGTTTGAAACACGTCGATGGGGAAATGCGCGTCCAGGTCTCCGGCGCTGACCTCGTCGCAAGCCTGGGCGATGGCCGCCCACAAGCGCGGATCGAGGTGACCCAGGTCCAGATTGGCGCGCGCGCAGGCGTATTTGACCTGCCCCAGGGCCGCGATAAACCGGCGGCCAAAACGTTGACCAGAGATGGTGAAGTTTTCGACGGCGCGTTGCGTCTGCGCACCCCACAACACATGGGCTGGGACATGAACTTCGCCCATAGCGTCACGTTCGATACGGTCTGGTTCAGTGAGTAACATCGGTCATCATCTCCTCATGTGAAACCACGAATCTTCACGAAATTCCACGAATGAAAGGCCTCTTTGCGTGAAGATTGGTGAAAATTCATGGTCAAGATTCCACCTCACGCCAGCGACGCCGCGTTAAGACGATGACGCTGACCGCGCCGGCAAGATTCAAAAGCATCAACACCGCAGGGATGCTCAACCGCTGTCTGGCCCGGCTGACAAACGCGCGGTGCGTTCCCACGTAGACGATCTCGGCCCACACAGTTCCGGTGGCTTCCTTCCCACCAGCGACGACCACCGGCTCGCCGGGCGCGAGGTAATTCGCGGTGGAGAGTGGCTCTGGCGGATTGTTGGCGGCAGGCCATGCCGACGCTTGAAAATCGTTGTTGCGCAGGATCACATCACCGCCGTCCAGCGTGATGCGTAGATTACTCGGCACGTAACCGAGCGCGCACGTGTCCTCGTCACATGCGGTGTAGGCTGCGTAGTTTGCCAGTGCCACCGGATTATCGATGCTCACGATGCCGTCGAGGATCACCGGTTCGTTGGTCGGAGAAGCCTCGAACGCGCGCAGCGACGTCACCGCCGGAGAAACAGCAGCCGCCCACAAACTGCGCATGCCGAGTCCTGCTAAAAAGGCATTCCCCAGGAAAATCACACTAAACGCGATCAGGAAAGGGCGCAATGGCTTGAACTCTGCCCGCGTTGTTGTCCGTCGCAGCGGGAAGGCATAGAGCAGGCCCCACAATAAGGCGACAAAAAGGAATATGAAAATGTTGATCGCCATAGGTTATTTCTTCGGGGCTACGCAGCCTGTATGCCAGACGCTCTGTTCCGGCGCGATGAGGGCCTCGGCGTCCGGCGGTCCCCAACTGCCTACTGGGTACGGAATGGGCTGTCTGGCTTCCGCCAGCGGGTCGATGAGACCCCACGCCAGCTCGATTTCGTCGGCGCGGATGAAGAGCGAGGCGTCGCCTTGCAGCGCGTCGAGCAGCAAGCGTTCGTAGGCCTCCAACAGGGCGGTCTTGCCAAAGTGCTTGCCGTAGAAGAACTTCATATCCACCGGCTCAACACGCATCCCCGCACCGGGCATCTTGGTCGCAAAATTCAGGTGGATGGCCTCGTCGGGCTGAATGCAAAGGGAGAGATGGTTGGGTGTCAGGTCGACGTTCTCTGGGAAGAGCAAGTGCGGCACGCGCCTAAACTCGACGGTGATCTCGGTCAACTTGTGGGGCAGACCCTTGCCGGAGCGCAAATAGAACGGGACACCCTGCCAGCGCCAGTTGTCGATGAAGAGACGCAGCGCCGCAAAAGTCGCCGTCTGTGAGTATTGGGCAACGCCGTCCTCGTCCTGATAACCGTCATACTGCCCCAGCACCAGGTCATCCGGGTGAAGCGCGCGCACGGCATGGAGGACTTTGACTTTTTCATCACGCAGCGCCCGCGCATCAAAGGCGAAGGGCGGCTCCATCGCCGTGAGGGTGAGCAACTGCAACAGGTGATTCTGGAACATATCGCGCAGCACACCGGATTCGTCGTAGTACCCGGCCCGCTGTCCCACCAGGTCCGTCTCTGCCACGGTGATTTGCACGTGCGCGACGTAGTTGCGATTCCACAACGGTTCGAAAATGGCATTGGCAAAGCGAAACGCCAGGATGTTCTGCACCGTTTCCTTGCCCAGGTAGTGATCGATGCGGTACACCTGCTGCTCATCAAAGGCGGTGTGGACTTGCGCATTGAGTTCCCGGGCACTGGCGAGGTCGTGGCCGAAGGGCTTCTCGATAATGATGCGCGTCCAGCCTTGTTCCTGGCGATTGAGGCCGGCGCGGCGCAACTGTTCCACGATGACGGGATAGAGAAATGGCGGCGTCGAAAGATAGAAGAGGCGGTTGCCCGGCGCATCGGATTGCGCCTCAAGCTGCGCCAGATACCGCGCGAGGTGTTGATACGTCTCGGGGTCATCGTAATCACCGGAGAGGTAGGTGTAACGCTCCTCGGAATTCTCCCACAGCGCACACTGATCGGAATTGAGGCGCGAGTAGGATTTCACGCCTTCGTAAATTTGCGCGCGAAAATCCTCGTCCGAAAGGGACGAGCGCGCCACACCGACAATCCGCGTCTGTGCGGGGAGCAGCCCATCACAGGCCAAACTGTGCAGCGCGGGTCCGAGTTTGCGTCGCGCCAGGTCGCCGGATGCACCGAAGATCACGATTATCACCGGTTCAGGTTTCATCGCCATAGCGCTCCCTAAAACCCTGGGACGTTGTCTTGCTTCAACTGACGTAACACCCGGAAGACTAGGATGAGATAAAGGATCAACGCGACGCCGAGGAGAATCAGTACCGGCATCGGTGGAATCCAAATCAACAGAATACCAGCATCGATCAATGCCAAAACGCACAACAGAATGATGTCTGCGCGGGCTATCCCTTTTTCGAGTACAGCATTCTCAGGTGTTAACGGATCGTAGTAAACGGTCACTTTTCGATCCTGTGGGTATTGTGCTTCCAGTTTCTTCAAATCGCCGAAGAACCAAGTGAAGTTGTTGAACGACGCACGATTTCCCTGGCGCACTTGGCCATCTACAGTGTAGTGATAGGAGAGGATCAATATCTCTTTGGCGAGGTCTTTGCCCCGGTAAAAGCGTTCGACTTTGGAAAGTAGAATCACACCGGAAGTCTCGTGCCATATGGTGCTCCGCAGTCCGCGTAGAATTCCCCGCGCCACGTAGAACGTCCCATAAAGAAATAGTGGCAAGGCCAGGGTTAACAGCACCAGGATAACAACGAGCATGAGTACTCCTCGCGAAAGAATGTACAAATGGGCGAGTCAGCGAACGCCCACAACTTCCATTATAGTCGAAAGCGCAAGACAGACCATAACCAAAGAGTGGAAACTATCCTGTTAATCCACCAGGAAATCCGGTCCGGTGATCTCGTCGATACACGCGCTGTCCGGTTCGGTCGTAGGATCGGCCAAAAACGCCAACACCATTCCGAAGGGACAGTTGCGGCCCTCATCGAGGGCGTCGATGGTAGACGTGTGGCCGCGGCCGGGGAACTCGAAGAAATAGCTGTTGGGTAGGTTATCCGCCACCTGACGGCCAAACATCGGCGGCGTCGCCGGATCGTACTCACCCACAAGGATCAACGCCGGGATAGAACTGCGCACTGGCTCAACCTCACGCGGGTCGAACGGCGCGGCTCCCCAGGCCTCACACAGCGCGTAGTGCTCTTCCGCGCTGCCGAAAAGCGCCGAATGGCCAAAGGCTGCCGTGTTGGGATAGGCGTCATTGGCGGCGTTGATCTCCTCCGGCGTGGTCGAAAAAATCTCCTCGTGACAGTTGACCGACAACATCATGCCGAGGCCGAGACTATCGCCCATATTCATCGGCACGCCGAGAAAGAGGCGGAGCCACGTGTAGTCGCCCTTACTCACGTCATCGATCATCTGTGGAGCCATCGGAATAAGGTCGGTGGCGTACATAGCAAAGAAGACGGCGCTGGTCAGCTCCACGCCGTTCACGTTGACATTGAACATGCGTCCATCGCTCCCTACGACGCCCCACACCGGAAGCGGCTCGATGTCCAACTTCGCCACAAGGTCGTAATACGTCCCCTCCAGATCAGGATAAGCCGCATTGCACGCGGGATGCGCAGTGCATCCATCAAACAGCTTGTTGAGCGCGTAGTTGGTCTTGGCGGCCTGCTCGTTGTAGATGTGGATTTCGAGGGGCAGCGCCGAATCGAGCACCGCGCTGCGCACGATGCCCGGGAAATCGCGCATCACCGTTTGGGCTAGACGTGTGCCATAGGATGCGCCATAGAGGTTCACCTGCTCGTATCCCAGGACGGTGACGATGTCGTTGATGTCGGCAGCACTGGCGGCACTGGTATAGGCCGCCAGGTTGGCCCCCCGCAACGTCAATTGATCGCGGCAACTCAGCAAAGCGGTGTTGTAACGCTCATGGTCTTCATCGCCGGGGAAGAAACCTTGCCGCAATTGGCGCTCGACCAGCCACGAATACTCCGGGCAATCAAGCAATGGCTGGCTAAGCCCCGTACCACGTTGGTCAAACACGATAAAGTCGCGTTCGGCCAGGATCGGCGCGATGAGGGTGTCATAGGCCATGACGATGTCTGCGACGGCCCCACTGCCCGGCCCACCCTGCAAAAAGATCACCGGATCGGGTTGCGGGGCAGCGCTGGTGCTGTGATAGACAGCCACGGCCAGGCGGATCACGTCGTTGGGATCGTCATCGTCACGGTCTTCGCGCACGACGACCATGCCACAATCCACTTCTGCACCAAGCGGCACATCGAAGGGACAGCGCGACTCCTCGAACGCGGGTGTGTCGATAAGAATTTGTATTTCGGGCTTGGGCGTCCAGGTGGGAGGCGGTGGGAGCGTTGGCTCAGGAGTCGGCGTGACTGAGGCTGGCATCGCAGTAACAGCCGGCGCGGGCGGCATAGCTGCCTGGCGCGTCATCTGCGAAACCACAGCACTGCCCAGCAATGCCACTATCACACACGTCATCACAGCCATGCCGATGAGAATAAGTTGTTGCTTTTTTGTGAACGACCCTAACAGTTTTTTCATCACACCCCCCAAAATGAGACCACAAATCTTCACGAACTCACACTCAAGCATACTACAAAACCGAAAATTTGGGGCAGCGATTCAGGCAGGCGAGCTGAGTTAACACAGAGTCGCAGAGATCACAGAGATTTTTTCTCCGTGTCCTCCGTGCCTCTGTGGTTCAAAATATGCCCGGTCGAATTTTGATGAGTTGAGAAGTATCCGCTTTCAACCCGTCGCGCCGGCCGCTATAGGCTCCACACTGGCCTTGCGTGGCGTGATTTTGACGAACCGCCGCTCCCAATCGTTGTACAGCGCGCGTACCTTCTCGGCTTCAGCATGTTGGTGGTTGCGCGCCAATTCGCCGGCGTAGGCGTTGAGCAGTCCGCTCAGGTTGACGCCGTCCTCCGCCGTCACCGGGCCGAGCGTGACGTTCGCGCCACACGCGATACGGCGACGAATCGCGGCCACGTCCAGGCCCATCTCCGGCCACAGGCGCAAATAGAGCACGCCGCCCGTCATCCCGGCGCAGATCCACGGGCCGGGGGCGCCCATCACCAACACGCGCCCGGCGGTCATGTACTCGCACAAAAAGCCCTTGACGTTGGCGTGCGCGCCGATAAAGCCCAGGGCATCGTTCACCGGCTGTGTGACCTCACCGCCGATGATAACGTCCGCGCCGGAGAGCCGCACGCACGCGCGGCTGTCGGCGTTCCCCTGGACGACGATCAGGCCTTCGATCGCGCCGTAAGCCAATCCCTTACCCACCGCGCCGTCGATGCGCACGCCGTTGTGGTTGTAGCCTTTGAGGACGACCACCCGCCCGCCGTACAGCCCTTTGGCGACACCATCTTGCGCGCCGCCCTCGACGAAAATGGTGACCGGAAAGGCGACAATATTTTCACCGCCGGCAATCGTCTCCATCACCAGGTTGGAGACCACGGTGGTGTCAGGTGGTTGCGCGGGCGACGCAGCGGCACTAAACCCGCCGGGCGGTCTCCCGGTGCGCTCGTCGCGGGCGTCAAGAGGTCGGCCAGATTGAAGCGCAAGAAATGCGACGTCTGCTCCAACAGCTCGGCGCGGCCCACCAGGTCTTGCAGGCGCGCCACGCCTAACCGCGCAGCAATCGCTCTCACTTCATCGCCGAACGCGCCGAACAGCCGCACCAGCCCTTCCACCGACTGCGCGTAATCCAGTGGCGTAAAGCGTTTGAAGCCCTGTTCCGCCGCCTCGTCCGCCGTCTTGACCTGCGTAGTGATCCCCATCGGGCACATGCCGGTCTTGCACTGGCGGCACAGCAGACAGCCCAGCGCCAGCATGGCGACCGTCCCAAACCCCACGCGGTTCGCGCCCATGCACATCAGCTTGACCACGTCATCGGGCGAACGAACCGCGCCGTCGGCCCACAACTCGACGCGCTTGCGCATCCCGCTCGCCAGCAGCGCGTGGTGCGCTTCCACAATGCCGATGTCCACCGGCAGGCCAACGTGCTGCAAGCTGTGCGCGCGCGCCGCGCCCGTCCCGCCGTCGTAGCCGGTCAGGTTCAGGTCAGTGGGCAGGCGCTCGACTTCGCTCAGAATCGGCGGGAAGATCAGCTCCAGGGCCT
>DAIUDK010000049.1:5081-32592 GCA_036845725.1 Chloroflexota bacterium | reverse complement strand
ACATCTTCTGGAGTACTCCATAAGCCATTAGGTAAACGGTATGTATATTGCAACATTTGGGGGCCACCTTGCCAGACGATATGAGGCGTATTGTCTGAACCAATCATCAATGAGGGTGTGTTAGACCAGTTATGATAACTGGAAGTATCAACTATCTGAACTGGCTGACAGACACCTTCTGGTGAACAATGTGTGTAGAGGAGTGTATCGGTTGAGAGGTCGGTTTGCCGCCAAGCTATATGTACGTGTCCGGTGTTATCGAAGGCGACTGAAGATTCGCCAAAGGAGTGGTCTGTTACAGTCGAGATCTTTTGTTGCTGCAGCGCCAGTTGTTGTCCCAGGCGTACACCGAACTGCCCGCTATGTGCAGCATTCTGTAAAGATACTGGCGGAATAATTCCAGCCACTTCCCAAGTATCAGTAAACCTATCTTCACTCTCAAATCCCCAATCTGCGATAACATTATCAGATGGCGGCACAACGATCTCAACTTCTGCATCTTCATCGCCGCTGAAAGTTATTGGGGGCAATTCAGCATATCCACCTTTTTGCCAGGTCGTCGTATAGAAATTGGCGCTATCCGCGACGTAAGCCGTGTATACGCCAGCTCTTTCGTTTTTATCTATGGTGAAAGCGTTTGGTGATGTGGCAATCTGGACATCCCTGGCAGGCCCGCCACGGTTATTCTTGACTGTGCTGCTTATTGCCCATGTGTAGAAAGTTGTGTGGACGTTCTCGGCAGACCAGGGTGAGCTATTGCAGCTGTTGTCGACAGCGCGTGAACGAAAGTAATATGTACGACTGGGGGTACCAGGGAAGTCAGTTTGTTGAGCTGTGGTCTGTGTAAGCAAATTCTGCCATGTTCCGGAACTTGCGTCGCGATACTGGACATCGTATCCTTTGATGCCGCTCAAATTATCGGTACTCCACCATTTTATCGTTGCCACACCCTGAGTGTAGGCGGGCAGAATCTGCATGGTCAAGTGCGGCGCTTCCAGATCTTTTGTCTGCCAGTCAGGGTTCCAATCCGTTCCCTGGTAGCTAATACCGCGAACGTAATTACCTTGTGTGTCTATTCCTCCTAAGGTAGCTTTTGTCCAATACCAATTTCCCTGGTAGTAGATAAACGAAATTTTGGTAAATGCTATGTAATTTCCATCTGGCGACCAACTGCCAACCCAAACATCAGTTTGAGATCCCGTAGCATACACTTTGCGTTGGTTAGAACCATCTTTGTGCATAATCCACACTTCTTGCCACCCATCGCCATTGCCATCGGCATCGTAGGCGATCTGGCTACCATCCGGCGACCAGGCAGGATTTTCACTGTAACGTTGTGTCGAAAGCTGGGTCGCGCCACTGCCATTGCTGTTCATCACCCAGATGTGCGATGTGCCCGCGCGAGCTGAAACAAAGGCGATTCTGGCGCCGTCCGGCGACCAGGCAGGCTCACCGTCGTAGCCCGCGTCGACCGTCAGGCGTGTCTGCCCTGAGCCATCAGCATTCATCACGTAGACTTCAGCCTGTCCATCTCTATAGGACTGGAATGCAATTTTGCTTCCATCCGGCGACCACATTGGATACACGTCATCACTTGACGTGAAGGTGAGTTGTTGGAGGCTTAAATCGGAAAGGCGTATGGAGAAAATCTCGTAGTTACCGGTGCGCTGGGAGGCAAAAATGACGTGTGTGCAGCCGCGATTGAGCCGTGGATGAATATCTGCTGCCGGATCAGCCGTTAAGCGTTGTTGATCCCCACCATCCCCATTGGCGAGATAGATTTCCCAGTTGTCATCTCGTAAAGATTGGAAGACGATTGAACTCCACTCAGGCAGGTCTGAGGTGATAGCTTGAGGCTCAAATGCATCTGTCTCATTTGTGAAAACAGGTGCGGGATCAGGATAATACGGCAGATCCTGGATGTGTTCGCGCCATTCGATGCGTGGACTGATTGGAGGTGGCGTTTGTGCCATCCCGCTACGGATATTATCAACTCCAAAAAGCATCGTAAACAGCAACAAACAACCGAGCAAGCGCGATATGCGTTTCATTGATAGGGATTCTCCTTCTTCCTGCACTTTTTGTGGGACGAGACGACTGTAATTTACATCACATAAGGATGATGTCAAGTGTGCAGCACTTGGAGGTACGCGTCTTGGATCGATCACTGACACATTGCCAATCCTGCGCCAGGGGCGGGGTTATTGACCGAGAACCTCCTCTATAATCTTCTGTATTCTTTTCTGCTTCGTTTCTTCTCGTTTCGCGCTTTGTAGCCAATAGATGTACTGTTTCTTGCGCGAATCCGGCAGTGCGCGATACGCTGGCAATGCGTTGGTTGTTTTACGCAGTGCGTCCTCCAAATCCGTCGGTATTTGATCGACTTGTTCGCGTTGGAGTGCCGCTTCCCATTGTCCGTTCTCTTTCGCTTCGGCGATCTTCTGCTCTCCTGCTTCCGTCATTTTGCGTTCGCTAATCAGCCTTTCTACCCTTCGGATATTGCTGACCGACCAGATACTGTTGGGCGCCCTGGGTGAATACCTCAGCGCGTAGCGTTTCTCATCAAGAGGTTTCAGTGTCCCATCGATCCAGCCGAAACACAGGGCCTCTTCTGTTGCTGCATCCAGTGTCAGCCCTTGATCCTTGTGTTTCTTTTTGTACAGGATCAGCCACACTTCCGTTGCCGTGGCGTGATGCTCTTCCAGCCACTTTCTCCATTGATCTCGATGTCGAAATTCAAGATAGTCTACGCCGTTATCCATTGCTGCATGACCGTGTTTTGCCTATTTCAAATCGCGTTGGTTCACCAGCGCTATCAACACCAGCAGGTTTGGGATTTTCGACGCCATCGCAAACGCCCAATCCCGGCGTGCGCCTTTCTTTCTGATATGGAGCACACCTTGACGCAACTCTACTTGCTCGACCTGCTGCCAGGGCAGCGTCGCGTTGCCTTTGGTGATGCCGCTGCGGCTGACGCCGAATGGGCCGAAGGTGATGACTTCGCCGGCGTTGTACGTCGCGTGCACACGTGGAAGCATCCGTGCGGCGCATTGCGTCTGAAGCGCTGCGCCCAACCCGGCGATTTTGTCCACTTGATCGTTGAAGATGAATTTGCGTCCATCGGTGAGACGAACGGTGTAGATGTTCGTCGTGTTGGTGTGCGCGCTGCCGCGGTAGGTCTGGATCACGTTCTGCCATACTTCCGTGACTTCATCCCAACGGACAGCGACCGTTTGACCGCCCAGTGTGCGTGTGAAGCCGTCTGTGAAGAGCCTCACACACAGGTCGCGCCGCCGCTGGCGTCCAAGGAGGGCGACCACGCCGATGAGCGCCACCGGCAACCCGGCTGCTGCGACGAGCAGGTCCGGCCATTCGCCCTTCGAGACAAGCAGACCAATCAGGGCGAAGACCGCGCCAACGGCGATCAATCCCCAGCCCGCCTGCAGCGTCTGGCGCTGCGCCCTGGGATTGGCAGGGTGCTCGGCAATGAGCGCCCCCAGGTTAGATGATTGTGAAAAGACATTGGTTTCCATTTCTCCCTCCTCTGAGGGTTGTGTGGGCGGCGATGTGCGTTCCGCCTGCCGCCGGTTTACCTCCTCCTGAAGTGCAACATCGTCCAACGGGCCCAATTCCGCCAGACATTCGTCACAAACGGTGTCCCGCAGAAAAATCAAGTCCGGGCCTTGCCGCACAAATCTCCGCCCGCATAGTGGGCACGTGTATGCTCGCATCGTCATCATTGCGCCTAGTGCACCCCCAGTCATCGTTGACCTCCTTATGGGTGTGTTATTTTGTATCCTATTGTAGAGTTTCAATGGCTTGTGCTGGATCCAGCGCAAGCCATTGAAGGTCTGGCTTCGTCCCAGCCAGTTGTTACTTTATGGCTCGAAAAACGTCATGCTATTGAGCATGTCCGAAAAGATCGGGCGTACTGTGCCCCACTGGTCCGGCGCTGCCAGGGCGTAGCCGCCGATAAAGCGATCATCCACCAGGATGGCGACCAGTCCTCCGGTGTAGGGAACATCCAGGTAGGCGCCGGAGATGTTGGCGTAGGCCACGGGGTATCCGGCGATCTCGCCGGTCTCGATGTTGCCGATTTCTGCCTTAAGGGTCGCTGCCATTGCCGGGATGAAGGCCTTGGGGTCGTCGCTGTTTTCGACCTTCAACTTATCGGCCAGTTCGCTGGTCAGAGCAGCGTCAAGCACGACGAGCAAACCTTCTTCCAACGCTGCCTTTTCGGAGTCTTCAAGGGCTGCTTCCGTAAGCGCAAAGCTGACCGTTTCATCGTTTTCTTCATAGGACCAGTTTCCTGGATAATTCAGGCTGTAACCGCCCGTATCGTTCCGGTACTCCGGCGGAGCAAATGTGAGTCCTTTGACGGTCTCCAGGAAGATGGGCTGGAAAGCCTCCCATTGCTCCTGCGGTGATAGGGCAAGACCGTTGACCACCCGTCCGTTGATGAGGACGACGATGATGGCGCCGCGCATTGCTGGTGATTCATTGGCGATGGCGGCGATGGCTGCCGGATAGCCGGCGATGGTCCCGGTCTCCGGCTCATCTATGTCCCAGCCTACCGATTGCATCATGGCCTGGAGATAAGTCGACGCGTCGGCGTCGACTGCCACATCCAGATTGGCAGCCAGTTCATTGGCCGGACCGGCCTGGAACATGAGCAGCGGCGCGGAGTCGGGGGCGTTCTTGAACGCCGTCGCGCTCTCGCTGAACTTGACCAATGCCTTGCTTTCTTCGTAATACCATCCCGCCGGGCGCGGGAAGCTGTACCCACCCGCTGCGTTGCGATAGGTGGTTTCCGCTTCCTTGAGTTTGGCGATTTCCTGCTCGATGTCAGCTTTATCCGGCGCATCGGTAGCCAGGGTGAGGTAAGTCTCGTAGGCGGCAATGGCTTCTGCATACTTACCCTGTTTCGCGTAGGCCATCCCGATGAAGCGCTGCGCGCTGGCGCGTTCCGGGTCGCGCTCGAGAAGCGTCTGCCATTCGGCGATGGCTTCGTCGAATTTGTCCTGCCGGGCAAAGACGCTGGCCAGATTTCCGCGCGCATCGGAGTAATCGGGATTGATGCGGATAGCTTCGCGGTATTCAAAGATAGCTTGATCGAAGTCGTTCTGTTTGTCGTAAGCGTAGCCTAGGTTGTAGTGCGCCGTCGCGTCCTCTGGGTTGATTTGTAGCGCCTTTTTGAACAGGGTGATGGCTTGATCGAGATCGCCCTGCATCCCGTAGGCGATGCCGAGATTGATGTACGCGGCGACGTATTCGGGGTCCAGCTCGATGGCTTGCTCCCCAGCAGCGATTGCATCCGTGACTTGGTCGGTGTTTGCATAGGCGGCGGCCAGATCGCCGTAGGCCTCGCCGAAGTCGGGCTTGAGTTCGATGGCCTTCTCGTAGGCGACGACAGCTTTCTCCCATTCACTCAGCGCACTGTAGGAACTGCCGAGGTTGTGTTGTGTATAGGGGTCGTTGGGATCGAGTTCTGCCGCTTTTTCGAGCGCGGTGAGGGATTCCTCGAATTTCTCCATATCGTAGTAGACGTCGCCCAACTGGAAATAGGCGGCGGCATGTTCAGGATCGAGTTCGATAGCCTGCTGGAACGTGGCGATGGCATCTTCGAGTTGGCCGGCCTCGCGCTGTTGGACACCCTCGGCCACGAGATCGTCCGCCGAAGGGGTGGGGGTAGCGGCGGGTGTGGATGTCGGCGCTGGCGTAGCCGTGTTGGCCGCGACCGTAGGCTGGTCAGCACCCTCAGGGGTGCTCGTCTTCCCACCGCCGCAAGCGCTGAACAGCGCGAGGCTCAATATCAGACTGACAACAATCCATAGATGTTTTCCTAGCGTCATTTCTCTGTCTCCTTTCACTTAGATTTTTGAATTTTAGTCTGTGCTGACCTCTAAAACCCAGAGCGCCGGCGGATTGTCTCCCGCCTGCGCGACCAGCCATAGTTGGCCTGCTGCATCGACCGTCGCATCCAACACATTCAGTCCGGCGACCGGCGATGGCTCCAAGTGGTTGTCTGCGATGCGGAATGGCGTCCCGCCGAGGAAAAACCACGGCGTTCCGGCGGCGTCAAATAATACCGGCAGCGTCGGGCCTTGATAAAGTTTCTCGGCGTAATCTTGCAGCCCCATCACTTCGACCCATGTGCCATCCTGGAAGTGATAGAGTGCGCGCATCGCGTCACAACTGACATCGCCGCATAATCCGCGCAGCTCGCAGCTTACGCCGGTGCACAGCGCCGAGAGCAGCCACGGCGCGCCGTCAGGCCCAATCGAGAGGGCAACCGGATAACCGCGCTGGTAATCTGCCGGAGACGGCAGCGGGAACTGCTGCCAGCTCTTCTTCGCCAGATTGATGCGCGCTGCCATACCGTAATCACTGCCGATCCAGACATTCCCCTCGGCGTCGGCGGCGATGGTCATCACGCAGCCTTGACTGGTGGATGCTTGTGCGCCGGCCCAACTGAATTCACCGGCGGCAAATTCGGCTGTATTCAACCAGCGCACGCCGCCTCCACCCTTCGGCCATAGTTCACCCCAATCACATTCACCCACCCATATCCGCTGTTGGCCCGCTGCAAATGTGAGCGTGAAGTCCAATCGCAAATCTGGATCAGAGACAGTCCTCATTCCCAACGTGTCTCGCGTAAAGATTGTCCAGCGCCCATCGGCATACACGCGCACATCCTGCTCTGTAACAAGCCAGACCTGGCCCTGGTCGTCGGTGAGGACGCCCTGGCCTTCCAACGCGGCTGGATCATCCACCGGCAGCCAGCCGGCGTCAGCGCGGACGAAGGCCGAACCGCCATAATCGGCGAGCGCGCTGTCCCAGTAGAAAATGGTATAGGGCGCTTCTTCAGGGAGGAACCACAGCCGCCCGGTCTTGTCCACGCCCATAAAACGTTGCTCCGGCGCGAGGAAGTATGGCTGCCACGCGCCGTCGTGCAGCAGGGCAAAGCCGTCGGTGGTCAATAGCCGCAGGTCGCCATTGGACACCGCCTCCAGGCGCATGATCTGGCCTTGAAGGTCATGGGGGACCGGAATGACCTTGTAGAAGGGGCCGATATGGTCAACCGCCGCCGTGGATGGGTAGACCAGTGGCCATTCATCGGCGTTGAGGGGAGATTTATCATCTTCGATGGGATCGTCACAGCCGCGATAGCGGACCTCGTCCAACACAAAGCGCGCGTCCTGGAGGTGGTATTTGTAAAAGACGCCGCAGTCTCTCAATCCACGATGGGCGTGGAGGCTGGTCAATGTCTGCGTATTGGGATCGTAGTTGATGGGGAAAGCGCCATACAGCACGTCGGTCTCTGTAAGGCCGCGTTCCGGTGCATCGCCGTCGCTGAGCACCGGCATGGTGAGAAGCTGCGCCGCTGGCGGACTGGCGTGGTTGTTGAGCCAATAGGCGCGATCTTCCTCCCAATATGGGCCGAGGTTGCACAGGACAACGACGAGATACTGCTCATCGCCCAGGGGATACACCGTAATTCCGCCGGAGTTCTCTGCTCCCTGTGTGAAGCGTTGAAATGCTTCTTCGCACTCGTCGGGCCATCCTAAAAGCATTCGCCAGGCAGGGCGCGCGCTGTATGGGATGTCTTTTTGTGTAGGATCGACGCCTGCCGGGATCGGTGAGGCCGTCGCGGTCGACGCAGGGGGAGCCGCCGCCGTGGCGATTGGGGTTGCTGTCGGCGCGGCCATCGGTGTCAGACTCGGCGCTGTTGTGGGCGTCTGCGACGGGAGCAGGGTAGGACTCGACGGCTCTGTGGGTCTGTCGACTGCGCGACATGCCAGCAACCACATGCTTATGCCCATCAAGATGATAGCGTGAGAGCGAATTTTCATCGACTTAACTCCACGAAGGATGATCATGGGTTGGATTCCAACACCCAGAGCGCCGGCTCGTCATTGTCGGCCTGCGCGATCGTCCAGATTTGTCCGGCTGCGTCCACCGTTACGGCTAACGGGTACAGTTCGGCGACCGACGGTTCCACCAGGCGATTGTTTTCGACGCGGTATACCGCCCAACCGATGAAAATCCAGGGCGTCCCCATGCCGTCGAACAGGATGCGTAGCGATGAGTTGGCAGAGAGAGCGTCCTCCGAATCGTCGTCCGGGCCAAGAACCTCGATCCACACTCCATTCTGAAAGTGATAGAATGCGCGCGCCGAGTCATCACAACTGGCGCCGCCACATACCGGCGGGAGCAGCGCCGCGAGCGCCCACGGGGTGCCATCCGGGCCCACGGTGAGGGTGGCTACATAGCTCATGCGGTAATCTCCCGGCGCCGGCAGAGTGAACTGCTGCCAGTTCCCCGAAGCCTGGTCGAACCGCTGCACGATGCCTTCATCCATGCCGAGCCACACGCGCCCCTCGGCGTCGGCGGCGATCGCCGTCACGCAGCCGGCGGTTGCCGGGAATTGCGCGCCGCGCCAGGTTTGTCCATCGAACCAGCGCGCGCCGCCGCCATACGGCCCCGCCTCTCCATACCAGTCACATAGCCCTACCCACATCTGCTGCAGGCTCTCCACATAGGTCAGCCTAAAACCCGTCAACGTGTCTTCCGCGGCCGCCGGTACCCCTATGGCTTCCCGCGTGTAGATGGTCCATTGCTCTCCGTCGAAGACGCGCACGTCCTGATCCGTGGCTAACCACACCCAGCCCTGACCATCGGAGAGGACGCCCCGTCCTTGTAATGCCAGCGTCGACCATACTGGCGTCCATCCGGCAGTGGCTGGCGTGAGTTCTTCACCGGCGCGCTGGTAGTAAATCCGCTCTCCGGTCTTGCCGAAAATCCAGGTGCGCCCGTCGGCGTCAACCCCCACCACTCTTTGTTCTTCATTCACAAATTGTGTATCCCACCGCCCCTCGCGGAACGTCGCATAACCGGCGCGCGTCATCAGCCACAAACTGCCATCGGGTTGCGCGTGCAGCACCGTGTCCCAATCCTTTGCGAGCAAATCCAGCATGGCGACTTTGCGGAATGGGCCGGCGACGGATGGCAGGGGATAGATCACCGGCCATTGATAGGCGTCAAGAACGGAGGGATCGGCTTCTTCGGAATCCACACAATCACGATAGCGGGCCTCGTTCAGCACAAAGCGCACGTCCTCGAGGTGGTATTTGTAGTAGACGCCGCAATCTTTCAAACCGCGATAGGCGTGCAGATTGGTCAACGTTTTCATATGGGGGTCATAGGTGGGATAAGCGCCATGCAGCACATCCACATCGTGCAGTCCCAATTCCGGCGCGTCATCCTGAACTAACTCCGGCACGGTGAGAGGGTGGGCCGTCGGTGGGTCGGCGCGATCGTCGAGCCAGTAAGCGCGCAGTTCCTCCCAGTATGGACCGAGTGTGCAGGAAACCAAGACGAGATAGCGCTCGTAGCCCATTGGGTAGGTGACAATGCCGCCCGAATCCTCTGGCTTATGTTCAAAAAGTTGAAATCCTTCTTCGCATTCATCTGGCCAATTCAAAACCGCGCGCCAGGTGCGCCGCTCGATGTAAGGGATGAAGGCAGCATTCGGGTCAATTCGCGGCGCGGGTGTTGGTGATAAGGTGGGTGATGGCTGAATGGTCGGGGTGGGAGCAGCCGTGGCGGTACGGGTTGCCGCCGGCGCCGCTGTGGGCGTCGCGCTGGGCGGCGGCAGGGGCGTCGCGTTGGGCGTCTGTGAAGGAGCAAGAGTTGAGGACGGTTCAGGCCCAGTCACAAGGGTGCACGCCAGGGCACACATCCCAATGATAAGCAAACAGGCGATGCTTAACTGTTTCTTCATCGATCCTTAATCTCCTTGAAAGGATTTCTGTAAATCTATCACAGTTACACTCCTTTTCCTGTGATTATGTGGGAATAGATATGTAGACACTACGAGCTTGCTGTCCTGGTTTCATGGTGTATCTCGATCATCTCATAACTACTCCCTTTCTTCTTCCAGTTCTGCCTGTTCGTTGTGGAGTGGCGCCTGTTCATTACCTGACCGGCTCATCTCCTCCAGGAAAGTAAATAGACCGGGCAAGGTGTGAAACCCGAGCCGTTTCCTGGTCATCGGATCCTCTAGCGAGGCGTGCCAGGTCGCTTGCTCGTTCTCACCGGAGCGCCACATGCGCAGCAAATAAGAAAAGTAGGGATGAGAAGGTTTCATAGTCTATCCTTTTCGTCATTTGTCCAAATCTATGCACTATGATATATTTCTCCTATCAGTAAAGTATCAGGAAGCGGCGCGCAAAAATTGGCTTTTGGCGTTATAATCTGCACATGGCACGTCTCTGTATCTATTTGCTCGGGTCCTTCTACGTCACCCTGGATGGGGAACCTCTTACTGGCTTTGAATCCAGCAAGGTGCGGGCGCTGTTGGCTTACCTGGCTGCTGAAGCTGGCGATCGTCCCCATAGCCGCGACGCGCTGACCGGGCTGTTCTGGCCCGACTGCGACGAGCGCACGGCCCGGCACAATCTCTCCCAAGCCCTCTTCAACCTGCGCCAGGCCATCCATGACCGAGATGCTGATCCGCCTTTTCTGTCTATCACCCAGTGGACGGTTCAGTTCAACCCCGATAGTGATTACCAGTTGGATGCTTCTCAGTTCGATACGCTCATTGCGGCCAGTGAAGTCCACGCCCATACCCTTCTGGAAACCTGCGAGACCTGCATTCGACAGTTGGAACAGGCCATCGCGCTCTACCGGGGGGAGTTCCTGGCGGGGCTTTTTGTGGATGACAGTGTCTTCTTTGAAGAATGGGCTTTGATCCGGCGAGAGCGGTTGCACCGGCTGGCGCTGGACACGCTCTATCATCTGGCGAACCACTACGAGCGACGTCAAGACCATGACCGCGCACGCCGGTATGCTCAACGTCAAATCGAGTTGGAACCCTGGCGCGAGGAAGCCCACCGGCAGTTAATGCGCCTGCTGGCCCGCAGTGGCCAGCGCAGCGTGGCCCTATCCCAATACGAACGCTGTCGCCGTGCCCTGGCCGAAGAACTGGGCATCGAGCCGGATGAAGAGACGCGGATACTTTATGAACGCATCCGCGCCGTCAGGGAATCCTGTCCCCACAACCTGCCGTCTCAACTGACACCCTTTTTGGGACGCGAAGAAGAGCTGGTAGAGATCGCGGAACGGCTGGAGCAGCCAACCTGCCGGTTGTTGACCCTGGTCGGTCCTGGCGGCATCGGCAAGACCCGCCTGGCCCTCCAGGCCGCGGCCGAACAGGTCGGGTACTTTCTCAACGGTGTCTTTTTCATCCCCCTGGTCGCCGTTGCCTCAAGCCAGTTTCTGGCCACTGCCATTGCCGAAGCCATCGGCTTTGCCTTCTCAGGCGAGGAGGCCCTCCAGGTGCAGCTTCTTAACTATATGCGCGACAAAGAGATGCTCCTGGTGCTGGATAACTATGAGCACCTCCTCTCTCCTGTTTCCGAGCGAGGCGCGCATGACGGTTTCGAGGGGATGGAGCTGCTGGTCGGAATCCTCGATCATGCCACCCAAGTGAAGCTTCTGGTCACATCCCGTGAGCCACTGAGCCTGCGCGCCGAGTGGCTCGTTGACGTCCACGGACTGGCGTTCCCAGGATCGGATGGCGGCGATGCGGTGGAGTCCTACAGCGCCATTCGGTTGTTCGTAGAGAGCGCCCGTCGGGTGAACGCCGGCTTTGCGTTTGCCGGCGAGACCGTTTCATCCACAGTCCGCATCTGCCAACTGCTGGAGGGAATGCCCCTGGGCATTGAGCTGGCTGCGGCTGCGGTGCGGTCGTATCCTTGCCAACAAATCGCGGCGCAGATTGCACACGACCTCGACTTTCTGGCGACTTCCATGCGCGATATTCCGGCGCGACATCGCAGTATAAGGGCCGTCTTCGATCACTCCTGGCGACTGCTCACCTCGCAAGAACAGGCTGTCTTTGGTCAACTGTCGGTTTTCCAGGGCGACTTCACCTCTGCAGCCGCTCAAGCTGTGATTGGACAGCGGGCATTGACCACCGAGCGCTTTCTTGCCGCTCTGGCCGATCACTCCCTGATCCGGCATTGGCCTGAGGGTCGCTACGCGATGCACACATTGCTGCGCCAGTATGCCGCCGAAAAGCTGGGCGCTTTGCCAGCCGAGCAGGAAGCTGCCATGCAGCGTCACGCCGCTTTCTACATGGATTTCCTGGCCGGGCAGGGCAGCGGCGAAGAAACCGCGCAGCGCGTTGCCATCAGAGCCGATCTGGCGAATATCCGCGCCGCGTGGCAGTGGATAATTACCGAAAAACAAGACCTAAAGGCGTTGGAGCGTGCGGCTGCGACGCTGCACAATTTCTACAGCGCGCAGAGTTGGTTCCAGGAAGGGATTGACGTCTTCCAGCTTGCCCTGGACAAGATTGCTGATCAGCCTGCCGCCACGCCGGAGCAGGCTTCGGTGTTGTGCGATCTGCTGGGACGCCAGGCGCGGATGTACATTCACATTGGACATGTGGGGACCGCCAGGATCATCCTGGAGAAAGCGCAGTCCTATCTGCCTCAGGTCGAGAGTAGCGCGCGTCGCTCGACCATCCTGGGGTATCTCGCCATTACTACCTATTATGCGGGTGATTATGGCCGTGCCGCCGGGTTGGCAGAGGAGAGCCTGCATTTATCCGAGGCGACAGAAGATCAGGATGGGGTCGCCTTTGCCCTGAACTTTTTAGGGAGTTGCGCCAAAGCGCAGGGGGAGTATGCCCTGGCGCGCCGCTACTTTGAGCAGGCAGTCGGCGTGTGCCGCCGGCTTCAGAATGACATCAACACCGCGATGGCGCTCAACAACCTGGGCAACCTGGCTCAGGTGACGCACGACTATGCCAACGCCCAGCGATATTACCAAGAGTGCAGCAGGCTCTTCAAGGCCAACGACCACATTCATGGCGCAGCCACCGCGCTGACCAATGCCGGGCAGTTGGCTCTCAGACAACAAGCGTATGACGATGCCTGGCAACTCCTCACCGAGAGCCTGGCGCTGAAGCAACAGATCAATGATCGGCGTGGCATGGCCGTCGCATTGGTCAGCCTGGGGGAACTCTCTGTGGTGGCGGGTGCATACTCGGAAGCACGCGAGCAGTTGGGGCAGGCGCTGTCCCTGGCCCGGCAGTCGGGAGATGCCAATCTGGTGCTAGACAGTCTGGTGACGATGGCGGCATTGGCGATGCGACAGGGGCAATCCGCGGCCGCCTCTCGACTGCTGGCCTTTACACTCCATCATCGAGCGCTAGTACAGGAAACACGCGAGCGGGCAGAGCACCTGGCAGATGAACTGGGAGGACTCTCAACTGAGATGCAAACATGGGCACGTGAGAACGGCGACGAATCTGCAACCGAGGAGATCGTAGCCCAGGTTTTGCAGAAGAAATCAGCTTATAACACTTGAGCGAGGCAGATATGGATATTCAGATTCAAGCCATTGGCGTTGACGACTATGCTCTCTATGACGCCATCCCCAACCATTTTGAGGTGCGCACTGTGTTTCGGGTTGTCGCGCCGGATGGTGGCTTGGGCGGTTTGCAGTTGGTCGAGCAACCCGTCGAGCCATACATCAAGACCTACGACAACGATGGCCCAACGGCGTGGGCCGAAGAATTCGACCTGCAAACCTGGGGCATCTTCGTGGCGTTCGGTGACGGCGCGCCGATCGGCGGCGCGGCGGTCGCGCTGAACGCGCAGGTCTTCCCGATGGACTATTTCCAGCGCAAGGACCTCGCCGTGTTGTGGGATATCCGCGTGCATCCAGACGCGCGGGGGCGCGGGATCGGCGCGCGGCTTTTCCGGTACGCGGCGGACTGGGCGCGGGGGCAGGGCTACGGGCAGCTTGGCCTGGAAACGCAGAGCGTCAACGTCCCCGCGTGCCGATTTTACGCCAGACAAGGCTGCACGCTCGGCGCGATCCACCGCTACGGCTACGCCGGCGTCCCCGACGTGGCGCACGAGGCGATGCTGCTGTGGTATCTTGATTTGTGATTGGGCAACAATCTAGGATGGGGGTTTGGGGGCGGGCAAGGCCCGCCCCCAAACCCCCACTTTTCTCCTCATTTATTGAGATGATACCAACTATCTTTCCAGGAGGCTATGCAATGCGTATTCTGATTACTGGTGGCACAGGAGCGGTAGGACGGATGGCGGTGGCGCGGCTGGTCGAGCACGGGCACGACGTCACCGTGATTGGGCGGAGCGCCGGGATAACAATCGAGGGCGCGACATACCGGCAATGCGATATTGTGGACTTCGCGTGCGTGACGGAGTGCGTGCAGGGGATGGAGGGCATCGTCCACCTGGCGGCGATCCCGAACCCGAGCAAGGGTGCGAGCGAGGCCATCTTCCACGCCAACTGCACGGGGACGTTCAACGTCTACCAGGCGGCGGCGAACGCGGGCATCAAACGCATCATCAGCGCCAGCTCGATCAACGCGCTCGGCTTCAACTTCGGCATCCAGCGCTTTCCGCTGCACTACTTCCCGATGGATGAGGCGCATCCGAGCTTCACGACCGATCCGTATTCCTTCTCCAAGCAGGTGATGGAGGAAATCGGCGCGTACTTCTGGCGGCGCGACGGCATTTCGAGCCTGTTTCTGCGCCTACCGGGTGTCTACGAGGTGACGCCGGAGAACGAAGTGCAGGTGATGGCTTCCCGCGCAGCGGCGCGGCAGCAGTACCAGGAGCTATTGGCGATGCCGGAGGAACAGCGTCGCGTCATCATCGCGGGCATCATCACGCAGCATGACAGGCTCCGTGATGAGCGGGCCTTCGAAGTTCTCAATAACTTTCCGCAGTTGCGCGAGCTACCCTACGCGCGGGTGATGTTTGGTTACAGCAACTTCTGGGCCAGCATCGACGCCCGCGACTCCGCGCAGTGCATCGAGAAGGGGCTGCTTGCCAACTTCGAGGGCAGCCACCCGGTCTACGTGAATGACGATCACAACTCCGCCGGAGTCCCGACGGAGACGCTGGTGGAATGGTTCTACCCCGACGTGCCGCTCAACCGCCCGCTCGTTGGCACGGAGACGCTGGTGAGCATTGACAAGGTGCGGGATCTCGTCGGCTTTGAACCGGAGTATTCGCTGCGCCGGTGGTTGGGAAGCTAAGTGGAGGAGAGGCTAAGTTCAGGGTTATCCAGCGCCTCTGCGAAAAAGGCCGCGACGCCAATGGTGATAAAGATGTCCTTGAGGTCGGCGGTTACCAGACCCGGCAAGCGGATAAAGTCAACAATGTACTCGCGCAGAGACATATCGCACACCCAACTTGCATATCCAGAGAATATGCCGAGGAAGGCCACGTCTACCCACAAGCTCTGGCGATGATTTCTGGTGTAGTAACGGCGGCAAAGTATCGAGAATAAGGGAATCAGGATAGCCAGGCCCAACTGGATAAGGTTGAAGACGCTGAAAGATTGTATATCGAATGTACTTGCGACCCAGGAGCCGTGAAAATTGCGCTCGTGAGCCAGGTACAGCCAGTTCTTGATGATGGGAATTGAAGTCTGATAAGGAATCAACGCCGTGATGCTTGTCTTGATGGCCTGATCGAGTACGATCAAACCCGCAGCGCTTGCCGGCAGTCCCCAACCTTGAGCGATGCGCTGCGTGTGTTTGCTCAAAGCGGTCAGTGTACAGGCAACAAGATAGAAGAATATCAGAGGATAACCCGCTACCAAAACCAGGCCAGTTCTTAGATGACCTCTCGCTGCTGTAATCAGGATGAAAAACGCCCACTCTATCAGAAAAATCAGCTTGATTTTTGTAGGCTTGAGAAAAGCGACAACCGTTAGCATAGTTCATCCATTCGTTGCTTGGTTCCGATTTTTGCTACCAAGCGACCTTTGGGCGGTATGACCACCGGTTAAGAGATTATCCCTTTCGGCCTTTTTTCACTTCCTCAATAAATCTCGCTGCCCGGCGGGTAAGCTCCGCCATATCACCCGCATCGAGTAATTTCTGGTTGACGAGGCTGCTGCCCACGCCGAGCGCAGCCGCGCCACTGCGGATGAAGTCCGCCGCCGTGTTCAGGTCCACGCCGCCGACGGGCACGATCTCCAGTTGCGGCAGCGGCGCGCGGATGGCCTTGACGAGCGCCGGCCCGCCGATCTCCGCCGGGAAGAGCTTCACCATATCGGCCCCGGCCTCCCATGCGGCCAGCATCTCCGTCGGTGTGAAGCAGCCGGGCATCACGGGGATGCTGTAGCGGTTGCACAGCACGATCACGTCGCGGTTGAGGGTGGGGGCCACGATGAAGCCCGCGCCCGCGAGGATCGCCGCCCGCGCGGTCTCGGCATCCAGCACCGATCCCGCACCGAACAGCACGGCGTCGCCGTAGCGTTGCGTCGCCTCGGCGATCACGTCCAGTGCGCCTGGCGTCGTCATCGTCACCTCGATGACGCGCACGCCGCCGGCCTTGATGGCGTCGGCAGCCGCGATCAGTTGTACCGAACTCTGCGCCCGCATAATCGCAATCACGCCCGTTTCACGGATGAGGTTGAGTTTGTCGGTTTTGTTCATCGTATTTCCCCTTTAAAAGATGCAGGATGCAAGACGCAGGATGTTGCAGGGATAGAATCTTGCTTCCTGCATCTTGTTATCTTGCCGTTCGTTTTCCGCCACCCGCCACGTCGGCCTTCAGCAACGCCTGGACTTCAGCTTTGTCGATGATGGGTAGGTCGAAGAGGAGCGTTTGCTTGAGGCGCGTCGCCGCGTCGCCCACGAGGACGCCTTTCTCAAGCGCGCGTCCCGCGTCGCCGCCAGCGGGGGTGAAGTTCTCGGTGAGCAGGCCATAATAAAAACCGGCGTTCCAGGTGTCGCCGCCGCCGAGCCGATCCCAGAGGGTGACGGGTTTGACGGCAGGTGAACGGAAGAAGTTGCCGTCCGCATCCGCCGCTGCCGATTCCCAGCGATGCTGCTCGAAGCTGTCGGGATAGCGGATGGTGATGGCGACGATTTTGGTGTCGAAGCGCGCGCACACCTCGGCGGCGAAGGCGCGGATGTCGTCGTCCTCGATGGGGCCGATGTCGCCGTCGTCGATCTGTTGGGCGCTGTACTGCCCGCAGCCCATCCCGTAGAGCTTGGCCATGTCCTCGATGGTCGTCACCAGCACGTCGATGTGGTCCGTGACCAGCGGCGTGAGCACCGCCTTCGCCTGTTCCGCCGACCAGAGCGTGGCGCGGTAGTTGAAGTCCATCCCCACCAGGCATCCCTCGGGTTTGTGTGCCATCGCTTCCTCGAAGGCCGCCAGCAGGTAGTTGCGCTCGTATCCGCTGTGCGCCGCCAATCCAAAGGTGATGCCCGACGTGTGGAAGAGCTGGCAGGCTTTGAGCGCGGTCTGCCAGTCCACCATTCCCGCGTCGAGCTTGGAGGCGGCGGAGAACATGCGCTGGTAGATGCCGGTGTCGCGGCGGGGCGTGCGCCCGATCTCATAGATAAAGCGCCCGATGGGTTCGGTCTTCGGCGCCCAGACGAAGTGCTCGGTGTTGACGCCGTTTTCGCGGGCGATGTTGCGCAGCATCCGCCCGTAGGGGTTGTCGGGCACGCGGGTGATGTAGCTCGCGGGGATGCCGAAGCGGGATAGGCCCATCGCCAGGGTGTATTCGCTGCCCGCCATCGAGAGGTGGACCTGGCGCGTGCGCTCCGGACGCTCGCCGTCGGTGGGTGTGTCGCGCACCATCGTCTCTCCAAAGGTAACGAACGCCGGGCCGTGTCCGGCGAATTTGCTCAAATCATCCTTGGTGATGTCGTATCGCAGTGGCACATATCCTCCTCGAAGATACACCACGAATTTGCACGAATCTTCACGAATATGTGGTCGTCAAGATGATATTGCAGTCAAGAATCCAAAAACTGTACACGGATTTCACGAATGCTATGGATTTCCTTTAAAGAAAAATCTGTGTTTTCCGTGTTCATCTGTGTGCCGGAATCGTCAGCCGGATGCCTGGGTCTTCTCCGCCGGCGATGCGGTCGGCCCAGCGGGTGGGTTCTGGCAGACGGTAACCGCGTCCACAGACCAGCACGACGTCGATGGCGGCATCCAGGCTGATGCGGTGCCCGGTGGAGACGAAGACGGGCTTGACGCCGGTGCGCGTCCGCACGACCGCGCCGATAACGCCGATGCCCTCGTCATCGGCGACATCTTCGTGCAGATAGCTATAGCTGCCTCGTTCGCGGGCCGGTTCGTCGTACTGGCCTACCAATCGCCGCTTGGCGCAGCCGATGGAGGGCTTATCTACCAGCAGTCCAACGTGGCTGGCAATGCCCAGGCGGTGGGGGTGGGCGATGCCGTGTCCATCGAAGATCAGCAAATCGGGGGCGAGGGAGAGCTTTTCCAGCGCGTCCAAAATGACGGGCGCTTCGCGGAAGCTGAGCAGGCCGGGTACGTAGGGGGACTCCACCGGACGTTCTGCCGTGACGTATTCCACGATGTCCAGGCGCGGGAAACTGAAGACGACGACAGCCGCCCGCGCGATCCCATCGCGGTAGCTGGCATCAACGCCCGCGACGGTTGTGACAGCGCCGAACGCCGTCTTGCGTACGACTTTGGCGGCCAACTCCTGTTGCAGTGCGATGGCCGCAGAAGGATCAAGATCCCACGGATGCACGATTTTCTGAACGATGCTCATTGTGTTTGAAGAAAGAGGGCAGGTTCGCTGCCCTCTTGGTTGACAGCTGATGCGAATGTGTGTCCCGTTTTAGGGCATCTTGGCGCCACATTCGGGGCAGAACTTCGCGCCTTTAGCTTCAGCGCCGCAACTGGGGCAGACGCCGGCGGGCTGGCGCTCGATTTTCGTGCCGCACTCCGGGCAGAACTTTGCGCCGTTGGTCTCCTTGCCGCAGTTCGGACAGGCATCGGTGACGGGTTGGCTCATTGGGCCGCCGCACTCCGGGCAGAACTTGGTGCCGGCGGGGGCGGTCGTCCCATCGTTGGGGCAGCGTGCGACGTTGCTGGTGGCCTGCTTGACCGCCTCGCTTACTTGTTTGAAGGCGTCGCCCAGCCCGAAGACGTTCGCAATGCCTTTGAGCGCCGCGCCGGTTTGTTCGCCTTGCGCCTCGGCGATGGCGGCCTTGCGTGGTGTGTCTTCGTTGCAGTAACCGCTCTGCTCGTCGAAACACGAGAGGCAGACGACGCGCAGACAGGTGGGGCACTCGCGGAAACGGTTGCTGACCTGATGCCAAGCCTTTTCCAGTTGTTGGGGCGTCATGTTCAGCGTGTAACGCGGGTTCTCCGCCGTGGCGCTGGCGAGCGCGCTGCCGACGCCGGGAACGTTTCGCAGCAATCCGCCCAGCGCCTTGCGACCGACGTCCTTGGCAATCGTCGCGCCGACTTCCGGCTGGCTGCGGTATTCGCGATCGCAGGTTTCGCAGTAGAATACGGCGTAAGGCCCTATACCGTCATTGCGGATATCATAACGTGGCATACGACTTAACTCTGACATAGCAATCTGTGTGACTCCTTTCTTTCTCGAAATGTAGGGATATTGTACCGATATTTCACCAATCGCAAAGTCATTAACCAACCCGGCGAGGGTTTGGGCGAGCTAGTCTGCACACCTTCGCCAGGCTTCCAGATTTTCTTTATAACCGAGCGTTCAGTTCGCGGATTTGTTTCAGTAACCTTTCCAGCCGTTTGACCTTCTGCAGTTTGGGATAGGTTTTCGTCACCATGGCCGTGTATTGCTTGAACCAGTACTGGAAATCCTCGAACCGGCCGTAGCGCGCCATCGCCTGCTCTTTGTGAAAGTGCCACGGCTTGAGGCCTGCGTAGTGTGTGCCGAACAGGACCGCAAGGTTGGGGTAGCCGCTGAACCCGCAGAAACGGATATCCACGTTGCTCCATTGGCCTGACCAGCGCATGGTGAGATATTGCATATCGGGCCACTCGAACACATCACCGATGTAGCGCAGGGTTTCAGGGCGTTGGATGTCGGCTTTGACCGCCGTGAACTCGGCCATCGAAGGTTGCAGGACAATGAGGGCGGTGTTCACACCCATGTTGGTGGGATCGTCTTTCACGCGGTCGGTGATGGCCTGCGGGATGGGCTGGCCGTGCGGGCAGATGGGGTTGTAGGCTTCGTGCCAGCGCCACGTGCCCTCGGTCGCCACGCTCGGCGGGATGACGTATTTCCCGTCGGCGTCGTAATCCAGGAAATGCGCCTTGGACTCGTTGAGGATGCCCGCGGGCGTGTTGAGGGTGAACAGGTGATCGTAATGCTTGATCGGCAGCACGTCGGCATCGAGCGCGATGAGCTTTTCGTAGCGCAGGCCCAGACCGCCGTCCGTGCCGAGGCGGAGCATGTGCATCCGTGTGAAGACGTAGGGGATGTACTGCCGCGCCTGCCGCCGTTTGTAGGGGACGAAGAGCGGCTCGACCTCGACGACGTGATCGTACAGCAGCCCCAAAGCGAAGCGCGCCTCCGCCGTGATCTCCGGCGTCACCATGCAGACCAGATCGGCCTGCGTCTTCTGGCAGCGCAGACCGTAGGCCAACGTCAGCACGCCGGGCAGGTAGTTGTCGTTCATCATCAGCAGCGTGACGTAGGCGAAACGGGACGAGCCATCGGCTCGTCTCATTGCGTCATGCAAAGGGTAGGGGGATTTCATAAGATGATGTTTTTGATCCTTATGGTTACGCTTCCTCTACCCTCATTGTATCATAGACTGCCTCTTGTTCAATCCTTCAAGGATGTGCGAAGACGACTCCATTGCAGATTACTTGTCCCTTATCATACTTTCCATCAACGCGGGGAAAAATCGGTGCAACGTGATCAGGGTCTTTGCCCACCCTACCTGTATCTCATATTGATCTCGACGAACACCTCGAAGCGCCCCTTGCACAAATGCTGCGGGAGACGTTTTGAACTTCGCATGTTCTCTGGTCATGTCGGTACCGACCAGCGGCGGCATAATTGTGTGTCAATCGCATCAAATGTACACACTTCATACGTTTTCTTCACGGTCGCAACGTCAGCCGATAGAAATACCCCCCCGCCGACGGTAGGACGCGGAAGTGAGTCCGCAGACCGGGGTAAGCCTGATCCACGTAGACCGGGCGACCGGCGCGCACGGTATCGGTCATCTCTTCCAACAGACTATCGGCAATCTGCCCGTTGCTGCCAAACGGCGTGGCCTCTTTGAGGAGGATGTTTGGACGCAGTCCTTCGACGTGCGCCAGATAGGCCGTCGTGTACAATCCACGCCAGTTCATCACGACGAACGCATCCTCGGGCAGCAGAGACAGCCGCATCGCGTAAATCATGCGTGGCTCGTTCAGGTTGTCGAGCGGATAGGGATACGTCTCTTGCACAAACGTCCCCTTTCCGGCTTTGAGCGCCTCCCAGCGTGGCCCGGCGTAGGGTGTGACGACCACCAGCGCGCACAGCACCGCTGCCAGCGGATAAAGATGGCGCGTCCAGTTTTTGCGTTTTGCCAGGACACGCTTGATCCATTCCAGCGTCCGCCCGATTCCCACGCCGATGGCCGTGCTGATGAAGATATACGTGCCGAGATAAAACACATATTCATCCCCTGGATGGTAGTTGAGGATGAACGCCACCATAACCAGATAGGCCACGACCATAAAGACGCCCAGGCTCAGGGCCGGCGCGGTGGGAATGGATTTGATGAACGCTTTGACGCGGGTCTTGGTATCGTCGAGATCGGGGTTCCCGGCTTTTTTGGCGAGTCGCCGCGCGGTGTGGCGTATTTCGCCCAGGCCAAGCACGGCGAATCCGATCATCCACAGTGAAAACTCCTGGCTCAACACACGGGTGAGGTAGTCGCTTATTGACGTGGCAAAGCTAATCTCTTCCGGGAACATTGCGCTGCGCCATTGGACGCTCATAAAGGTCAGCCACCAGCGTTCGATGAGGCTGTCCATATCGGTCGCTTGCAGGCCCCAAATCGAACGGGAAGGATACAGCATCATCTGGAAAAAACTGGACGGCGGGTTGTTGAGATCGAGCAGGATGAACGTCGCCGCATAGACTGCGATCCCGATGCCGAACCCGGTCAGGGCCGCGCGCAGGCAGGGCCAGCGCTGCGCTTTGGGCAAGAACGCCAGCACCCACAGCACGAACAGCGGCGCGGCCGGCGCGATCAACACCGCCGAGAGGTGCACGCCGAGCGCCAGACATACCAACGCCGCGGCCCACGCCAGCGCGTGCCGTCGTGGGAACGGATCGCGCTGCCAGTGCGCCAACAACAGCAGTACCGTTGCCAGCACGGCCATCCCCGGCGTGTAAACTTCGGCGATGATCGCCTGCGACCAGAACGTGTACGACAGCGCCAGCGCCGCGCCGCCCAACGCCGCGCCAATACGATTCGGCGTGAAGTAGCGCGCCAGCAGGTAGACGGCGCTCACCGTCCACGCCGCGCACAGCGCCGAAAACAGGTTGACGCGCCAGGCCGGGGAATAGAGCGGCAGGAATCCCACCACGCGCGCCGCCAACAGATACACGGGATAACCTGTGGAATGGGTCATTCCCAACGTGTAGGTGAGGGTTTGGAACTCGGCGCTGTCATGGTAAAGCACGTCCGGGGCCAGCGTGCGCACGTAGGCCGCCAGCGCCAACATGCCGACCACAGCCGCCAGCCCGTAGTCTTTGCGATCAGGTTGTGTCATAGTCGTTAGTCGGATAAGAAAGGGTGGAACGTTCGAACGTGTCAACGTTCGAACGTTCCAACTGGAGGGACATCACAATCGTTGTTTGCTCAATGCTATGGGCGATTCATTCGCGAAAGGCCGCAGCCGCACGCGGTAACACGTCTCGACGGGTTTGAGCTGGTACTCCGGTCGCCGTCCCGGCCCGCAGCTCGCGCTGCCCAGGCCGGATTGGGCGTAATCCAGGTTGAGCGTGATGTCGTCGCGGCGGTGCAGTTCGTAGGTGTGCGTTGCCTCGGTCAAGTCCTGGGTGGTGTAGTGATGGGCGCTCGCTTCCAGCCACGGCGCGCCCACCGCCAGCAGGCCCACACCGTCGTCGTTCGTCAGCGCGACCCAGCGCACCTCGGTCTTGTTGCCGTTCTCTTCTGGGACGATGTACGGCACGTACTGCTCGTCCACCGTGCCGCTGTAGAGACCCACCTGCGCGCCATAGTTGCGGTCGACGTAGGTCTCGTGCGGGCCGCGCCCGTACCACGTGAACTGTTCGTAGCCGCCCAGCAGCGTCATCTGCAGGCCGATGCGCGGCAGGAACGGCAGTCCAGGCGTCTCCGGGATGACGTGATGCTCGATCACGATGTCCGCACTGCCGTAGACCGTGTAGGTGTACGCACATTCGAACCGTGCAGGCGCTTTAGCCTCCGGCGCGCCCATCTGCTGGTGGAACAACGCCGCCTCGAATTCGGGCCGGACTTTCTCCGGTGCGGCTTCTTTGAGGAAGTGATAGAGGCTAAGCAGCAGCTCTTGCAGGCGGTTCTCCTGGACGAAGGGCGCGAGCAGCCCTTTGATCTTGGCTGCCTTGATCGTGCCCGGCAGGCTGTCGTAGGGCATGTTCAGGTGCGCGCAGAAAGCGTGCAGCATTTCCTTGCCCAGCGCCCCCGAGAGGAATTGCATAATCCCTTCTATCTGCCGTTCGGGGCCAGAGGTGGTCGGCGCGGCAAAGTGCGCATCGGGCGCGCACACCGACTTGACGGTGATCTCGATGACCTGCGGTGTGAGCTGCTTTACCGTGACGCCCGTGACGTGTTCTTCCAGTCGATCCAGTCCGATCTCACGCCAGCGCTGCGCCGCGCGCTCCTCTCCCCACGTGTTAAGGTCGTTTTCGGTGGGCGCGTGCCAGAAGTTGGACTTTGGCCCGGCCTTGAGCAGGTCGTGACCCCGGAAGCGCAGCGCTGCGATGGTTCCGGCTTGCTTATCGAAGACCAGCTCGAAATCCTGCCCGGCGACCACAGCCTGAGCGTCAGACTCGATCAGAGCAAGGTGGGGGAGCGCCGTCACGTCCACCGGCTTGACCGCCGGGGTGGGGAACGGTACGGCGAACTGCGCCCAGGCGATTTCGTGCCCGGCCTCGGCCCAGGGCGTGGATTCCGCCAGCGTGAAGCTGAGGGTGAGGTGGTACTCTTCCCCCCCTGTTTCCCCCCCACTGGGGGGGACGGAAGGGGGGGCGAACGGGATCGTCACGCTCTCTCGTCCGCCGGGCGACGTGCTCAGGCGTGGGAGTTGGCCTTGTTGCACAACTTGCCCGTCTTTGTCCAACTTCCAGGCGATATCCAGGTGGCTCAGATCGGAGAAGTCATATCGGTTGATGACTTCCACTTTTCCCGCCAGCACGTCCACCGCCTCGACCCGCACCGGCTCGTAGACTTTCTTCATTTCCCATATCGATGGGTGAATTGTCCGGTCGGGGAAGGTCAGGCCGTTGATGCAGAAGCTGCCGTCGTGCGGGGAGTCTCCGTAGTCGCCGCCGTAGGCGAACCACTCCTCCCCCCCTTCCGTCCCCCCCGATGGGGGGGAGACAGGGGGGGAACTCCGACGCAGCCCCTGATCTACCCAATCCCAGATAAATCCGCCGCGCAGGCGGGGGTACTTGTCGATGAGGTCCCAATACTCTTTCAGGTTGCCAGGACTGTTGCCCATGGCGTGCCCGTACTCGGCCATGATGAACGGGCGCTTCTCCCCCGGCCTCTCCGCCAGCTCGGTGAGCCGCTCCAGCGAGGGGTACATTTTGCTGACGATGTCGATGTAAGGCTCGTGATCCGCCGAGTCAAAAATGACCGGGCGCGTCGGGTCGTGGGCGTGAATCCAGTCGGCCATCGCCGCGTGGTTCGGCCCGTGCCCGGATTCGTTGCCGAGCGACCAGATGACGATGCTTGGATGGTTCTTGTCACGCTCCACCATACGGCTGCCGCGCTCCACGAACGCCATCCGCCACACGGGATCGCGGGTGGGTTCGTCCCAGACGCCGTGCGTTTCGATGTTCGCCTCGTCAATCACGTACAGGCCGTACTGGTCGCACAGGTCGTACCAGCGGGGATCGTTGGGATAGTGGCTGGTGCGTACCGCATTGACGTTGAAGCGCTTCATCATCAGGATGTCCTGGATCATGGATTCAACGCTGACCGTGTGCCCGGTGTCGGGATCGTGCTCGTGGCGGTTGACGCCGTAGAAATAGACCGCTGCGCCGTTGATAAGGACTTTCCCGTCCTGGATTTCGACTTTGCGGAATCCGACGTTGCAGCGCTCGACTTCGAGTACGTTCCCATCCGCATCCTTGAGCGTGAGCAGCAACGTGTACAGGTTCGGGTGTTCCGCCGACCATTTCAAGGGGTTCGCCACCGGCATAGCAAAAGTAATTCTTGATTCTTGATTCCTGATTCCTGATTCCTGATTCTTGATTCGCTGATTCGCCGAATCGAACAGTTCGGCTTCGAGGGTGTAGCCATCTGTATTGACGGTGGCGTAGTTGGCGATGTCTGCGCGGATTTTGAGGTTGGCGTCGCGGTAATCGGCATCCAATTCGGTTTGCGCCCAGAAATCGCGGATGTGGACGGCAGGCGCGGCGAAGAGGTACACGTCGCGGTAGATGCCGCTCAAGCGCCAGAAGTCCTGGTCTTCGAGGTAGCTGCCGTCGCTCCAACGATAGACGCGCGCCGCGAGTGTGTTTTCGCCAGGGCGCAGATACGGCGTGAGGTTGAACTCCGCCGGCAGGCGGCTGTCCTGGCTGTAGCCCACGTATTGCCCGTTGACCCAGAGGTAGAATGCCGAGTCCACGCCGTCGAAGACGATGTACACCTGCTTGCCGGCCCAGTCTTTGGGAACCGTGAAGGTGGTACGGTAGGAACCAACCGGGTTGTTGTCTTTTGGGACTTCCGGCATGTAATCGGGCGGGAACGGGTATTGGACGTTGCAGTACATCGGGACGTCGTAGCCCTGCAGCTGCCAGTTGCCGGGGACGGCGATGGTGTCCCAGCCGTCATTGTCGAATGGCTCGACATAGAAATCCTCCGGCGCGGAAGCTGGATTCGGCGCGTATTTGAACTGCCAGTCGCCGTTGAGCAGTTTGAAGTTCACACATCTGTTGCGGTCACCCCTCAACGCGCTGGGGGCATCTTGATAGGGCAGCAGTGTGGTGTGGGCAGGTTCTTTGTTCTGCCCGACCATCTGTGGATTTTCCCAATCATTGGTCATAAGTTCATCCTCCCTGATAATCGAAACTATAGGGCGGTTTGCCAAATCGCCCTACAACATTTGCACGGAATACTGTCATGCCAGGTTCATCACGCCGCTGAGGTTGAGTTCGGCGGCGCGGTGGCATTTGACGAAGTGGCCGGGACTGATTTCGTCGAATGTCGGCTCTTCAGTCTTGCAGATGTCCTTGACGTAGGTGCAGCGCGGGTGGAAGTAGCATCCCGAAGGCGGTTTGGCCGGATTCGCCACTTCGCCGGTGAGCAGGATGCGCTTGTCGCGCGGGGTGGGGTCGGGACGCGGGATGGCCGACATCAACGCTTCGGTGTAGGGGTGTTTGGGCGTCATAAACAGTTCGTGCGTGGTTGCCATTTCGACAATCTTCCCCACGTACATCACCGCCACCCGCTCGCTGATGTGGGCGACGACGCTCAGGTCGTGCGCCACGAACAGATAGGTCAGTCCCATTTCCTCCTGGAGCTCCTGAAGCAGATTGAGGATTTGCGCCTGCACCGACACGTCGAGTGCGGAGACTGGCTCGTCGCACACCAGGAACTTGGGTTGCGGAGCTAACGCGCGCGCCAGACCGATGCGCTGCCGCTGTCCACCGCTGAAGGCGTGCGGGTAGCGCCGCATGTATTCGGGGCGCAAACCCACCCGCCGCAACATCTCCGCCACGCGATCCTCCAACTCCTTACCGCTGGCAAGGTTCATCGCCCGCAGCGGCGCGCCGACGATTTCCAGCAGCGTCATGCGGGGGTTCAACGAAGCATACGGGTCCTGGAAGATCATCCGCATATTGCGGCGCACGTGAATCAGCTGTTCGTGCTCCAATGTGCTGACGTCGATCCGTCCTAGATTGGGATCCTGGAACCAGATCTCGCCACTGGAAGGCGCAATGGCCTTCAAAATACAGCGTCCGGTGGTCGTTTTCCCGCAGCCACTTTCGCCAACCAGACCCATCGTTTCGCCTTCGTTGACGTAGAAATCAACGCCGTCCACAGCTTTGACGTGACCGACGACTTTCTTGAAGAAACCGCGCTGGATAGGGAAGTACTTCTTGAGCGTCTTGACTTCCAGCAACGGCGGTTGAACTTTGGATTCACTCTGGGTATTGATTTGTTCGGTCATAGTGTTGTATCCTTAATTCGCTCGCGCGTTTGTGGAACGGGAAGCGTACAGATGACAGCGCACGATGTGCCCTGGCTCCGCTTCGATGACTTCGGGCGCGATTTGATCGCAGACGCCCTGCATAAACTGCGGGCAGCGGGGATGGAACGAGCAGCCCGGCAGCACGCTGTACGGGTCGGGCACCATCCCTCTGATCGTTTCCAGCCGCTTCTTCTTGCCGGCGCGCGCCATCACATCGTCAAGCTGCGGGATAGACCTGAGCAGCGCCTGCG
>DAIUDK010000049.1:0-4981 GCA_036845725.1 Chloroflexota bacterium | reverse complement strand
CCGGCGCGCGCCATCACATCGTCAAGCTGCGGGATAGACCTGAGCAGCGCCTGCGTGTAAGGATGCAGCGGATTCCTGAAAATGGAGGTGACATCGGTTTGCTCGACGACCTTGCCCATATACATCACCGCGACTTCCTGGGCCATCTCGGCGATCACGCCCAGGTTGTGCGTGATGTACATAATTGCCATGTTGTATTCCTGCTGCAGTTCGCGCATCAGATCGAGGATTTGGGCTTCGGTCGTCACGTCAAGTGCTGTCGTCGGCTCGTCGGCAATGAGCAGGTTGGGATTGCAGCTCAGGGCCATGGCGATCACGGCGCGCTGGCGCATCCCGCCGCTCAACTGGAAAGGATAAGTGTCCACAATGCGGTCGGCATTGGGCAATTTGGCGCGAGCCAGGATGTCGATGGCGCGCTCGCGGGCCTCGGCCTTGTTCACCTGCTGGTGCAACATGATGGCCTCCATGATCTGCGCGCCCACCGTGCGCACGGGCAGCATGGCGGCCATCGGCTCCTGGAAGACCATTGAAATGTGGTTGCCGCGGATGGCGCGCATCTCGTGGCTGTTGGGCTTGAGTTTGGTGATCTCAATTACATTCGATGTTGACGCCGACTCTGTTTTGTGGATGGTGTGGTAATAGGTGATTTCGCCTTCCTCGATTTTGCCCGGGGAAGGGACTAACTGCATCAGGGAAAGCGCGGTGATGCTTTTGCCACAGCCGCTTTCGCCCACGATGCCCAACGTGCGCCCGGCCTTGATCGTCAGGTCAACGCCATCCACCGCCCGAACGACACCCTCGGCCAGGTAGAAGTACGTATGCAGGTTTTTGATTTCGGCGAGTACAGTATCTGCTGACATGTCGCCTCCTAACTCACGTAGGGGTCTGCGGCGTCGCGCAAGCCGTCGCCCAAGAAGTTGAACATCAGCACGGCGAGCACCACCACCGGCACAGGCCACAGAATCCACGGGTAGTGGGCCACGTTCATGATGTCCTGAGCGTCCTGCAACATCACCCCCCAACTAATCGTCGGCGGGTTCAGGCCGATGCCCAGGAAGCTCAACGACGTCTCGCCGAGGATCATGCCGGGCAGCGACCCGGTGAGCGAGACGATGATGTAACTGAGAAAGCCGGGGATCATGTAGCGGGCAATGATGGCCGCTTCACTCTCCCCATCCAGCTTGGCCGCCAGCACGAAGTCCTCCTCGCGCATACTCAACAGCCGCCCACGCACCGTGCGCGCCAGGCCCGTCCACCCCAGGATAGAGAGGATGAGCGTGGTAGCAAAGTAGATGCGCAATTGCGGCCATTCGCGGGGCAGCGCGGCGGCCAGCGCCATAAACAACGGAATCGTGGGAAGCGTCGTAATTACTTCGATGACGCGTTGGATGATTTCGTCAACGACACCGCCAAAGAACCCGGAGATGCCGCCCAGGAGCAACCCCAGCACGAAACTGATGGCGACCCCGATCAAGCCGACGCTCAGCGAGATGCGTGCCCCATAGAAAATGCGCGATAACACGTCTCTCCCTATGGTGTCGGTTCCCGCAAGGAAGAGGGGCGTGGCCTCTTCGCCTCCTCCGACGCCAAACAGATGGATGTCGCTTGGAATCAGCCCCCAGAGCTTGTACGGGTCACCGCGCACGAACAGTCCAATCGGGTAGATGATGTCCGTGTTCTCCTCATAGACGGGCCTGAAGGTTTCCGGGTCGCGCCCTTTGATTATCCCATAGACGAAGGGGGTGTGGAATTTGCCCTGCGTGTCGCGGATGTGGATCGCCGTTGGGGGGAAGGAAAGGTAGTCTTTGAAGCGATGCAAGGGATCGTGGGGGCTGACAAATTCGGCAAAAATAGCGATGAAGTATAGGATCCCCAGGACCACCATCGCCATCTGCGCCAGTTTATGACGCCTGAACTTCCACCACACAAGCTGCCACTGCCCTGCCCGGTAGAACTCTTCCTCGTGGGTTTCATCGGCTTTTGGCTGATTCCGGCGACCGGACCGCTTTTTTAGAGAATTTACGTTGCTCATGCGCCCTCCACTCCGCCGAATCGGATGCGCGGGTCTGATACAGCCAACAGCACGTCCGATAAGATCGCGCTGATCGCGGTCAAGACTCCGGTGATCAAAATATAAGCGCCGGCCATATACATGTCCTGGTTCCGCAGTGAAGCGTACAACGCCGGGCCGGCCGTCTGCAAATTGAGGACAATCTCAAGGATGATGCCGCCGGAGAAGAGCCACGGCAACAACCACATCACGCCGCTCAAAATTGGATTGATGGCCAGCCGCGTAGGGTAGCGTACAATGACCTGAAATTCGGACAACCCTTTCGCGCGCGCTACCGTCACGTACTGTTTGCGCAGCTCGTCCAGCATCATCGCGCGCATGGTGCGGATTGTGCCGGCGACGCCGCCGGTGCCGAGGAGGATGATAGGGAGCCACATATGCTTGAGCAGATCCACAAACTTACCCCAACTCCACGGCAGCACCATGTATTCCTGCGAGAACAACCCCCCGGTGCGGATGCCAAACTTGGTGAGGGCTACATACATAATGATCATAGCCAAAAAGAACGCGGGCACAGCCAGGCCGATAAAAGTGATGATGGTCACGATGTAGTCGGCAATCGAGTATTGCTTGACCGCCACATAGATGCCGATGGGGATCGCCACCGTCCAGGTAAAGATGTGCGCGAACAGAGCGATGGCGAAGGTGTAGCCCATGCGCTCCATGATGACATCGGCCACGGGCTTCTCAAAGGTGTACGAATACCCAAAGTCGAACTCGGTGATGATATTGCTGATCCAGAGCAGATACCGCTGGTACATCGGGCGATCCATTCCATACTGCCGTCTCAGCGCCTCGGCCTGCTGTTGGTCTACCGAAACCCCTGAATTCTGCAGGCGTTCTATCTGCTTAGTGACGATGTCTCCTGGAGGAAGTTGGATGATGATAAAAGCCAGGACTGAAATCAACAACAGTTGGGGTATCACGCGGATGATGCGTTGAATGATATAGGCAAGCATAAGGGTTCACCTCCCTTTAACGTAGTCGGATAGTCCATAGTCGGCAGTCGGCCGGCACAGTGCAGCGCCGTTTTCGGCCGATGGCTGGTGGACCTTCCCGTTCCTTTACAAAGTCTGAACCGGGTTGCTGGTTCTGAACCAGCAACCCGGTTAGTGTGACTATGAAGGCATTACGCCCGCTGACCACCTTCGTAGAAGAAGGCGCACGGATGGTAGGTGTTGACGCCATAGGTGTCCCAGCCGAATGGTACTTTGGGCCGCGGCACGTTGCGCATATTCTTGTTGAAGAGGATGGGGCACGGACTTTCGAGTACCGTACCGATAGCCAGAGGGGTATCGGCCAGGTAGTCGAAGATCTTTTGCCCAATCGCGACGCGCTCATCATCGTCGACGACCAGTTTCATTTCGTCAACCCAGGCAAACAGTTGCTGGATCTCTTCCGGCGGTGTGATGAGACCCTCGGCTTCCTTGTCCTCGGCCTGGTACCAGTCTTGCCAGGCGCGCGAGACGCCACCCTGTTGGCCGTCAGCCACCGGCACGTACCACTGCATTTGGATCGGCAGGAGCATGTCGGTGCAGCGGTCGGCGTGCCAGATACCGCACTCGACTTCATTGGCCGTCATCCGCTCGCCATACAGCGATTCATCGATCTGCTTGACCGTCGCGTCAATGCCGATCTCGCGCCAGTAGGTGGTGACCATCTCGCAGAACTCGGCGACCGAAGCGCCCACGCGGATGCCCGCGTGCTCGATCATGTAGCTCAAGGGTTTGCCATCGGGCCGCACGCGGATGCCATCGCTGCCCTTTGCGAGTCCCATTTCATCCAGTAATTGGTTGGCCAGCGCCGGGTCGTACTGCGCCCATGCTGAACCGTACTTCTCCTTAAAGTACACGGAGTTCGGCATGGGAGCCATTTGTCCCATACGGGCCAGACCGAAGAAGAGACTCTCGTTGATTTCCTCGCGGTCAATGGCGACCGAGAGCGCGCGGGTCCAGTTGGGATGGTTGACGATCTCCTCCAGTACCGGATCGTTGGGGAGCGAGCGTCGAGGATAAAGGGTGTAGCGATCGGTCATACAGGACAGATAATCGCCGATCGCGTAGTTGCCCTTCGCCTCGTTCTCCTTGTACAGGGGGTACTTGGCGACGGTGACGTCGTGCATCCCCAGCCAGTCCAACTCACCGCCGATGAGTTTCAGTTCCATCGTCTGGGTGTCGGCCATGTAATCCAGGCGCAGCGTGTCGAGGTACGGGAGCTGGTTGCCCACCAGGTCTACCTTCCAGTAGTAGGGGTTGCGCTCGAAGATGATGAGACCCTCCGACGGATACTCCTTCGGGGTCCAGGCTCCCAGGGTGGGGAAGCCCTTGGCGTAGTCCGGGAACTGCCAGGTGTTCAAACCCCACTGGCTGCAGAACCGGTTGGTCACTTGCTGCCACGTTTCCATGCCCCACTCGGCCATCAGTTTGTTGATGGCATCCTGGCCGGCGGTGTCGGGGTGGTAGTCCTTGAGGAAGTGCGCGGGCATGAAGGGGCCTTCTTGCGGATAGCCGCCCATGTTACGGGTGAGCATGTGGGGGAAGAGACCGAAGGTGTAATCGAACGTGCAGCGGAAGGTGTAGTCATCCAGGATTTCAAGCACGCAGCGTTGGTTCTGAATGCCGTTGAACGGATTGGCAACCCAGCCCAGACCCTCAACCGTGGCCCATTTGTTCCACCAGAAGTCCACGTCCTCGGTTGTTAGATCTACCCCGTCTGACCATTTCATCCCCTTGCGCATGTGGAAGGTATAGGTTGAGCCATCATCCGAACCCTCCCAGCTCTCGATCATGTTGGGGACGAGTGTGCGGAAATCCGCGTCCGAGTATTGCATCATCCGGTCGGCCATCCAGTCGTAGGTGAAGTTACCCCCAAAAACTAGACCACATGCTAAATGGAAATGGTGTACAATTC
>DAIUDK010000048.1:0-33245 GCA_036845725.1 Chloroflexota bacterium | reverse complement strand
GGGCATTGCGTATAGAAAAAGGCAGGTGACGCTGCCTTACGGTAACGCCACCTGCCGGGTTGGGATTCACTGTCTTACTGGTTGCAGGGATAGAGCGTGCCGTCCATAATCCACAGCACAGCGAAAGAGTCGTTGTAGGGGCTGTTCTTGTAGCCGAGCGCATCGTCAGCCGGCCAACCGCAGGTGTGCAGACCGTCCATGATTGGGTTGTTGCCGTAGCGTTCCCACAGGGGGATGACGGGCAGCAGTTCGTTGAACGTCTGCGCGGTCTTGCTGACCATGGCCTTCTGCCCCTCGACGTCGAGGCCCTTGGTTTGATCCGTGATCAAGGGTTCGAGGTCGAACTCGCCACAGCACTCGGTTGTCACGTTCAAATCGAAGCTGATGCCAGGGCCTTCCGCCGCATTGATGTTATAGCTGAAGAACGGAACCACGAAGGAGAAGTGCGGATGCGGGTTGCCCGAACCCCAGTCACGAATCGCCATTTGGAACTCACCCTTGCGGACATCGATGGGATGCTGGTTGAACTCCACACCGCGGAACGTCGTCTTGATGCCGAACTCGGTTAACTGCCCGGCCAGGTTCTCGGCGGCAGCGGACCAGTCGGCGAACTCGGCCGGCGCGGTCAGCTCGTATTCCATTTTCTCGCCTTTGTCCGTCACCCAAATGCCATCGGAGCCTTTCTTGAAGCCCAGGCCCTCCAAAAGCTCGGTGGCTTTAGCGGTATTGTAGTCGTAGGTGTTAAGCAGGCCAGGATCCATCCACAGCGGCACCATGTTGTCGCTGAAGCCGGCCATATACTGCACAGCCTTGCCGGAATCACCCAGGGAAACAACGCCATTCTGGTTCCGGTCTACCGCATAGGCAATGGCCTGGCGAACTTCCTTCACAGTGAAGGGATACATCGTGTGGTTGAGATAGAGGGCGGGGCCAGAGTAGATGGGTGGGCGGACGATACGCACACCGGAAGACGCAAAAGCTTTTTCCGTCGCAGGTGGGAAACCGTGGGTCGCGTAGTCAACCTGTTGTGCGAGGACGAGTGGGGTCACGGTCGGGGTTTCGCCGTTGTAGAGATAGACCACGTCAAATTTGACCTTGTCGGCCCAGAAGGAAGTGGGGTTCTTCTCTAGCGTCATGCGTGCTTCGTTGATGCTGGCCACGTCGATGATGTAGGGGCCGGTGGCGTTCAACGCCTCCGGACGGAAAGCGTTGAATTCCTGCAAAAGCGCATTCCACTCTTCAGAAGCATCGTCCTTGCCTGCATCGACCAGGTCTTGGAGCTTTTGAGACCACTCGCCGTAGGTCGCGCGGTCGACGATTTGCTCGTTGCGGATGACGTAACGTTCGACAACCGTTGAAGGATCCGACATCTTAAAGACGACCGTATAGTCGTCCTTCGCCGTGACGCTTTCCAGGAAGCGCCAGACAGTACCCTTGACCAGACGGCGGCAGTTGAAGGTCACGATAACGTCCTCAGCAGTGAAATCGTCACCGTTGCTCCATTTGACGCCCTTCCGCAGATAAGCGGTCAGAGTCGCGGCATCGGCGTCGATTTCCCAACTTTCGGCGAGCATCGGCACCCAGGAGCCATCACCCCACATGTACATCGCCATCGGGGGGTGGAACAGTGTGCGGTAAATGCCCACGCCCATGTTGTTGGTGGCGAACATGTTCAGGTGTCCGACCGGTGGAACCTGATAGGGGTACGCGCCATTGAAGACACCAGGGCCGGTAGATGCGGCTGGCACTTCGACCTCGACCGTCTTCTCAACAACCTTCTCCACCTCAACCGTCTTCTCGACGATCTTCTCCACTTCGACTGTCTTCTCGACGATCTTTTCGACGACTTGCGGCGTCGGCGTAACGCAACTGCTCAAGAAGGAAAGGGTCAGAACAGCGCACAACACCACCATCAGCCAATTGCGCTTATGTAACTGTTGGATCTTCATCGATACTCCTCCTTAGAAATGAATAGTAAGTCTTTAAAACGCAAATGCACGAAATGTCCTTCACGTATTTTCTATACACACCTCCTTCAGGAAATCACTTGAACGTTCCAATGTGCTAGCGCGATTGCCGGCGCACGAGCACGAAAAGCGCAACGCCACAAAGGATTCCAATCGTTAAAGTGACAATCACCACAACAAATTCAGCACTCTGCGGCTTTACAAAGGGCAGCAAGATGAACGCGGTGACGATCACAAACATAATGATCCGCAGAGCCGCCCGCCCCAACTGTGGACTGATCATGCCGATCCCCGCATCTCTCTCGCGGCAATGTGACAGGCTACATAGCGACCTTCGCCCACTGGGAGAAATTCGGGCCGCTTAACGTCGCATAACCCTGGCTCGAAATACGGGCAGCGTGGATGGAACCGGCAGCCGCTCGGCAGGGCCAACAAACTCGGGATATCCTGGCTGCGCAGTTCGACACGCTGCTTGCTGCGGGTCAGCTCCGGATCGGCCTCCGGCACAGCGGCGAGCAGCGCCTTGCTGTAGGGGTGCAGGGGGTTGTTGATTAATTGCGGCGTCGTAGCAAACTCGACGATGCTGCCCACGTACATCACCGCGATGCGGCCTTCCCATGCGAAGAACTTTGCCACCGCCAGGTCGTGCGTGATAAAGAGATACGTCACGCCGAGATCGCGTTTCAGATCCGCCATCATATTCAGCAGCCCCACGCGGATCGACACATCCACCATCGACACAGCCTCGTCTGCCACAATAAAGCGAGGGTTGACGGTCAATGACCGCGCCACCGAAACCCGCTGACGTTGCCCGCCGCTCAACTGGTGAGGATATTTGTATAGGAAATCCTCCACCGGCGACAACCCGACAATGCTGAGTAGTTCAGCTACACGCTCTAACGCTTCGCGAGTGTTGGCGACCAGTTTATGGTGCAGCAGTGGAGCGCTCAAAATTTGATAAATCGTATGCGAGGGATTGAGCGAAGCGTAGGGATCCTGATGGATGATTTGCACGCCCAGGCGGAACTTCTTGAAGTCCTCGCCTTTTTCGCCCCTGGGATTCCATACCGATTTCCCCGCGTAAAGAACCTGCCCAGATGTGGGCTTCAGCAAACCGGCGATCATCTTGCCGCTCGTCGTCTTGCCGCAGCCGCTCTCACCAACCAGACACACCACTTCTCCTTCCCGAATCCCGAAAGAGACGTCATCCACCGCCGTGACCCGTTCGCGTCGCGAGCCAAACATGCGCACCAGATTACGCGCTTCAATAAGGTATTCCGGTTTCTGCGATTCGCGCTCTTGTAAATCGCTCATGCGGCCTTCCCTCCCATGTACTTTGCGTAGCGTTCCTGGAGATCGAGCGTATCTTGCTGCACCCGCTGAACGTTGAAACAGGCGACACTGTGCATCTCCCCATAGAACGGCTCGAGTTTTGGTTCCTCGACACGACACCGCTCGGTGACGTAGGGGCAACGCGGGTGAAACTTGCAGCCTGGCGGCGGCGCGACAAGGTCCGGTGGCGCACCGGGAATCGACACCAGAGCCTCGAACTCGCCAGTGACGGTCGGGACGGCGCGGATCAATCCCAGGGTGTAGGGATGGACCGGGCGATAGAAAATGTCCTCCACCGGTCCAACTTCCACGATGCTACCTGCATACATCGTAGCGACGCGATCCGCCAATTCGGCAGCGGTCGCCAGGTCGTGCGAGATAAAGAGCATCGAGAAACCGATCTCCTCCTTGAGCCGCCGCAGCAGGTCGATGATCGTTCGCTGCGTCAGAATGTCCAACGCCGTGGTCGGCTCGTCCAGGATAAGCACTTGCGGATCGAGCAGCAGACTCATCGCCAGCAACACCCGCTGGCGCATTCCACCGCTCAACTCGTGCGGATAGGCGTCGATGACGCGCTTGGGGTCCAATTGGACGTACTCCAGCAGTTGCAGCGCGCGCTCGCGTACCTGCCCCCTGGACATAACGCCATGTGCCTTCGCCGTGTCGAGAATCTGATCCCAAATTCGCAATACCGGATTGAACGCATTCAGCGCCGATTGGAACACCATTGCACACTCCCGCCACCGAAAACGGCGCAATTCCCGTTGTGTCAGTGAAAGGACGTCGATCCCCTGGTTGCCACGCCAATATGTGATTTCACCCTTGGGGATGCGCGCCGCCTGGACCAACAGGCGAATCAACGCCACGCCGAGCGTCGTCTTTCCACAGCCGCTTTCCCCGATCAACGCCAGACTTTCGCCCCGCGCCAGCGCGAAGCTGACCCCGCGCACTGCTTTCACCACGCCACGCTCGATCTGGTACTCCACCCACAAGTCTTCGACCGTCAGAGGCACTTTCGACTTGAAAACATCAACGACTTTGTTTTCCATCTTGCTTCTTGCCTCCTGCATCTTTACCCCGTGCGCAGACGTGGATTGAAAATCTCTTCCAACGAGCGGCTCATCCACACAATCGAAAGCTGGAAGAGCGCAATTGCCGTCACCGGCGCCATAATGAAGTACACACTGTCCTTGAAGAAAATCGCCCCCTGCGTCCACGCCAGGTTAATCATGACGCCCCAATTGCGCGTCAGCGGCACCAGCCCCAGGAAGACGAGGCCCACCTGCGCGTAGATCGCGGATGTCATCCCGAAGGTGAAGCTGATGGCGATGTAGCTCAGCATGTTGGGCAGCACTTCGGAGAAGATAATGTGCCACATCCCCAAATCCAGCGCGGTGGCGGCCTCAATATAGTCGCGTTCTTTGATCGAGAAGACCTGCGCGCGAATCGAACGGTACAGCCCCGCCCATGACAGCACCGAGAGTAACAATGCCAGGAAAAGCATATTGTCGAGCTTGACCAGTGTGGCCAACACCGCTAACAAGGGGAAGCGCGGAATGGTCAACCAGATGTCGGCCAGCATCGTCAAAAAAGCGTCGAACCCACCACCGATCAACGCGCTCAACGATCCCAACGCGACGCCGACGAACGTCGAGATCAGGCCGGTCAGCAGCGCCATTTGCAGAATGTCCCGTCCCCCGTGTACAATTTGAGCAAAAATGTCCTTCCCTTGGCTATCCGTTCCGAGTAAATGTTCCGAGCACATAGGTGCGCTGCTGGCCTTGATCTCGCTGTGTGGGACTCTTTCGAACCAGGAAGTGCGCAGGAATTCCACCCATTGACTGAGTTTACAAGGTGGCGCGTAGATCTCCATGATGTTAGCGGACTTGGCTTGAGGTACAAACAAAGGGCCTACAGTCGTTAACAGGACGAAGCCGATGAACAGCAGAAATCCCACAAATCCGGTTTTGTTGCGGCTCATCAATTTCAAAAAGCGGACAATACCCCGCAAGAAGCGCGCCGGCCAATAGCGAATGCCGGTCTTCGGTATCAAGGCCTCAGTCGTCATCAATCACCTCCGGCAACACGCACGCGGGGATCGAACCAACCGTAGACGAAGTCTGCCACCAGGTTGGAAACCACCACCGAGATCGTGATAATCAAGAAAATGCCCTGCATCAGCGGGTAGTCGCGCGTACTGAGGGCTGTCAGCAGCCGGTAGCCGATTCCCTGGTAGACGAAGATGCTCTCGATGAGCAGCGACCCGCCAACGACAAACCCAATGCTGACCAGCAGTTGTGTGATCAACGGCAGCATCGCGTTACGGCCCACGTAAGCTGTGGTGATGCGTCCCTCGGAAAGGCCGCGCGCCCGCGCCACTGTCACGTAGTCCTCACCCAGTGTGCCAATCGTGCTGCTTTTCATCGATAAAATCCACCCGCCGATGGACGAGAGCACGTAAGTGAGGATTGGCAGCGCCGCGTGAAAGAAAATGTCCTTGATAAAGACCCAGGTAAAGCCCGGCTCGATGCCCGGTGACCGTGAACCGCGCATCTGGTGAATTGGCACGAGGTTCCAGTAAACGCCCAGATAAACAAGCAGCACAATACCGATGATATAGTTGGGAATAGAACTCAAAATTGAAGCCACACCGGACACCACCGGCTCCCAAAACGCCCGGCGATTGTAGGCCAGCAACATCCCGATCAACACGCCCAAAAGAAAGCTAATCAACAACCCTAACCCCACACTGAACAATGTCCAGGGCAGGAAGGCAACAATGATTTCCCACACAGACGTACCCGGTGAACGCAGTGAATCCCCCAAATTCCCCCTGGACAGTTGCGCCATATAGTCCAAGTACTGCAAATGCAGCGGAGCATCCAGATCAATGGCAAAAAGCGAGGCCGCTTGGTCGCGCGCTTCCGCATACGGCAGACCATATTGCACAATCAACTCATTGATGTATACCTCAATGGGATTAGATGGCATCAGGCGCACAAGAAAAAAGATCAGGCTGGTGACAAACCAGATCGTAAAAACAGCACGGGCAAGCATCCTGACGATGTAATTTGAAGTGATACGTTTGAGCCAATACAGTAGTGGCGTCTTTCTAGACACAGCGTTTGTGCTTATAGTTGTGCTGCTCAACGGAACCTCCTTTATGCTGTGTAGTGGCGACTTGAGTCGCTTTCGTTACATATAAAGCCAGTATTGACGGGACGTTTGCTCGAACCCCGCCATCCCTTCCGCCCACCCTGCGACCAATTCGGCTACACCCACGCCCGCGTCCAGTGCCAGCCGCACCTGATCTGTGCCTGCCAGCAGGTCGATGTGCGGATGTGCGCCCTCCCAGCTCTGGGACAGCCACTCGAAATTCACCGGATACAGCGCCTTCAACGCCGCAAGCACATATAGTCCCACCGTCACCGGGTGAAACACCGCGCGATCTATAACATAAACTTGTATACCCCCGCAGGCTTCCCCGGCGTGTTTGGAAGATAGCGGGACGAATTCCGTGGGACGAAAGCGCACGCCCGGCAACACCAGTGCGTTCAAATACGCCGCAAGCGCCTCCCCATCGATCCATGGTGCGCCGCAGACCTCGAACGGCAGCGCCGTCCCACGCCCCTCCGAAACGTTTGTCCCCTCCAGAAAGCACATTCCCGGATAGACTACCGCCGTCGAAATGTGCGGTATCGCTGGAGACGTTGGAACCCACATCAGATCAGTTTCGTCGAACCATAATTCCCGCCGCCAGCCTTGCATCGGGATCAGAGTCAGATCGGCGTGGAAGCCCTGCGTGTCATTTATGTAGCGAGCCAGCTCCCCCATCGTCAACCCATAGCGCAACGGGATGGGCAACACGCCGACGAAAGACTCGAAACCCGGCGTCAAGACTGGCCCTTCACGAACTATACCGTTGATCGGATTGGGGCGATCCAGCACCACGACCGGCACACCCGCTTTCGCTGCGCCCCTGAGCACGTAAAACAACGTGCTGATGAAGGTGTAAAAGCGCATCCCCACATCCTGCATATCAAAGACCAACACATCGACGTCCGCCAGCATGTCCGGCGTTGGCTCCTGTGTCGTTCCGTAAAGGCTGTAAATGGGCAATTGGGTGCGCCTGTAAACGGCGTCCCGTACCTGTTGACCATCGGCTACGGTCCCGGAAAAGCCATGCTCCGGCCCAAACAGCGCCGTCAATGTCACATCGCAGCGCAGCAGTGTTGTGACTGCGTCCGCTAGATCACCCGTCACGGCGGCGGGATGCGTCGCCAGCCCCACGCGCTTGCCCTTGAGCTGTGTCGCTCCGCCAATAACCAGACAATCCAACCCCGTCAGCACGCGCATGGTGGCTTACCGGTTGAAAGGGAACAATCCCATCTCATGGTGCAGCAGCAACGCTGCCGCGCCGAGCAGCACAATATCGCCGCCCAGACTCACAAAATCCACTTCGGACACCTGCGACAGGGCCGCGAGAGAACGTCGCGACAGTTCGGCCTGGATAACGTCGAGCAAAAACCGCCCGAAACACAGAAGCCGTCCCGCGAGCAAGATACGACATCCGCCGAGAACCCCCACCAGATTCGCCGCCGCCGCGCCAAGGTAGTATCCTACCTCGCGGATCACCTGGCGAGCGGTCTCATCGCCGGCATCGAAAGCCCGGCACACCATCTCGAAGGTGAGCGCTTCAGGGTCAGGAGCCAGTTGGTTGAGCGTCGACTGCGGCCTATCCACCGCGAGCGCGCGCGCCCGCCGGACGATCCCACGGTTGTTGATGAGCGTCTCCAGGCAGCCGGCATTTCCACACTGGCAAGGCTCACCGTTCTCGACGACGACCACGTGACCGATCTCCCCCGCCCCCAACGGATTGCCGTGAAACAGCCGCCCTGCGAGTACAATCCCCGCACCCACGCCCTTGCCCGTATGGATCACCACCAAATCATTCGGCCTCTGGCGCTCTGACGCATCGCTTTCGCCGAACGTGTACTCGCCTAGCGCCGCTACCTGGCAGTCGTTCGCCATGTAGACCGGCAACTTGTAGCGTGCCTTAAGCAGGTCGCACAGGTGGACGTCACGCCAATTGAGGTTCACAGCCTGGTGGATGACGCCATCCACGGCATCCACCAATCCTGGCGCGCCAATACCAATGCCCAACAGCGGCGGCGCAGCAGCCGCAATCAATGCATCCACCAACGTGTAGACCAGATTCAGAGCGCCGATTCCGTCATTGCCTTGCAGCGGCAGGGTCACACGATGGTGGATATTGCCGCGCAAATCGATCAATGCACCGCGAAAATCCTCGCGCGCCAGGTCAAGCCCGATAAGACACCGTGAACCCGCATCCACGCGCAGCAAAATGGCGCGCTTGCCCCCCGTAGAAGGTGCATGGCCGACCTCTTCGATCAACCCTTCCTCCATCAGTTCGGCGACGACATCGGAAACTGTGGGGCGCGTCAGGTGCGTCACCCGCGCAATCTCGGCCCGGCTGATTTCCCCACGCTCGTAGATGGTGCTGAACACCAACTGTGTATTGTGAATTCGTGTCTGCTCGTGCGTTGCTTTTTTTGTCACAGCCTGCACCATGATGAGTAAAAAGAGAGGGATGTTAGAAAGTTAATTTTACTTACGAAGTAAGTATACATCCCCTTGGAAAGTTTGTCAAGCATTTTGGGGCTTTATGGCCACAGATTTTCGGGATAAACGCCCTGCTCGATCAACGCACGGATGGCCCGTTCGACCCGTGGGCGATCTTCTTTGTACGTCACCCCGAACCACTGCGCGTTGCTGGCGAGCACTCTGACGCTTGCTTTCCGCTCCCGCACCATGTCGCCCACAATGTTGGGGAGGAAGAACTCCGCCTTCTGTATATTCTGGCCGTTGTTTTCAAGGAAGATGGGAAATCGGCGTTCCAGTTCGCCGAACAGACTCGGGGTGAAGCCCCAGATGTTCATCGAGACTGCCGCCTCTGCCGGGATGTCGATCCAGGTTGCGCCGTCTTCGGTATAGGCAATAGCCGCTGGCGCTTCCGAGGTTGCACCGCGCCGCTCAATGTGCGTTCGCTCGCGGATATGGACGAGGAAACCGTTGTCATCCACGGTACAGACGCCGCGCGAGACGTGACCGTGCTCGGTGACCGTGTTCCCCAGCACGTAGCCGATCATGCAGTAATCGTAGAAACTGCCTTTGTCCTCTGCGCTGGCGAGATAGCCGGACAACGTCTCGAAGGCGGCGTGCCCGTAGAAATCGTCGGCGTTGATGACGGCAAACGGCCCGCCGACCACATCCCGGCAACTGAGCACCGCGTGCCCGGTCCCCCACGGCTTCTGGCGCTCCGGCGGCAGTGCGAATCCCGGTGGCAGATTCGTCAACCGCTGGACGACGTAGGCCACGTCGCAATGCCGCTCGATGGTCGTCCCGAAGCGTTCTCGAAACGGCGCTTCGATGGTGGCGTTGACCACGAACACCACCTTGCCGAACCCGGCCCGCAACGCGTCATACACGGCATAATCGAGCAACGTCGCACCATGCGGCCCAATTGGCTCGATCTGCTTGATGCCCCCATAGCGGCTTCCCAATCCGGCAGCCATCACAATCAACGTAGGGTCTTTTGACATAGCTTCTCCTCAAGATAGGGAGTAGGGCCTTCTCCGTTCCTAATCCTCAATCCCTTAACTGAACATCTCGATTCGCGCTGCAACCTCCTGGGCCAGGCGCGTAATGAAGCCCTGCACGTAGGCTGCCACGCTCAGGTTCGGGTCTTCGATCAGCGGAGTGAGGTCCATTGCAAAGATCGCTCCCGTGGCAATATCGGTTTTGTGCGAGGCGAAGTAGGTGGCATTGGCTTGCCGCCGGCCCATCGTCGCCAGGTCGTAACGTTTGCCGCCGCACACCTGCGAATCAAAGACGCCCAGCAGTGCGGCCTGCAATCCCTGGTGCGTCGAAACGTCGAATATGACCTTATCCGTGTCCACTATCCAATCCAGATTGCGCCACACCTCACAGCCATACAGGCGTTTAGGACGCACCTCGGCGGGGAGGCGACGCAGCGCCTCGATCACCCGCAACGTCACAGCGACGTGGGTATCATGCTTGTCCGCCAGATTGTGCGTGTAGACGATCTCAGGCCGCGCCAGTTCGAACAGCGCATACAGGTCTTCGATGGGCGCCCTGTTGGCACTGTCTTTCAGCACGACGCTGGGATAATCCAGCAGCACCTGCGCGCCGTATTCGCCGATGACGGCGGCCTTCTTCTGCTCCCTGCGCCGCACAATCTGCATTTCCTCGTCGGTGTAATGGCTGTACAAATCCGCGCGTGGCGATCCCGCGCCGTCGGTTACAACGACGCCAGTGAACCAGCAGGTATTGCACTGAAAGCTCTTGAGGATACCGTCGAAGGCCATAATTTCCAGGTCATCCTGATGCGCGCCGACTGCCATATACGTCGTGCGCGCCAGGGCGGCTTCTGTCGATACCCCATCCGGCACAAAAATCTCCGCCGTTTCACGTTGTAGCTTCATCTCGACTCCTTGCATATGGTAACTGGTGATTCGTAACTTGCATTCAATATTCCCTGATTACCGATTACCAGTTCCCAATCCCTGATCACCAATCGCCGGCAAGCTCGCCGCCGCAATCGATTGCCCCACGCGACGGCTTTTCTCGTCGGGCAGTTGAATGTGGATACGCGCCGCCAGTTCCGGGAATTCCGCGTTCAAGACCATGTTCGCCCCATCAAGGATAAGCTGTCCGCCGCTTCCGGACGTGCAGCGCCCCAGAATAAGGACGTGGCGCAGATCGTAGAAATCGGCGTAGTGCGCGATAGCATAGCCCATATACACGCCCATCGTCTCCCAAATCTGCCACGCGCTCGCGTGCCCGGCTTCCAACTTTTCCTGGACGAACTTCAGTTTCACCGCCGGGGTGACATTTTCCGGTAGCGTAATGCCCGCGTGCAGAGCTAGACGGAAGACGCACTGCTGTGAAAAATAAGACGCTCCCACCCCACGATCTCCCGACCACTCGTCCACAGTGGCATCGGGATTGTAATCGACCGGCACGAAAGCCAATTCGTTGAGCCATCCGGTGATCGTCCCATCCACCGCAACGTAACCGGCCGCCTGGCTCGAGCCCAGGGCGATGCCAAGCACGCCATCATCTTCCAGTGACATCGCACCTGCCAGCGCCGTCACGTCGCCGTCATTCACCATCTCAAGTGGCGCGCCCATCTCGTTTCGGATGCGCAGGAAGAGTGTCCTGATCTTGCTATAATGGTCTTTGGGAACGCCGCGAAACAGGGAGGCTACTCGGACCTGATTATCGACGTAGATGCCAGCGGCGCTGCCGCCAATCGCATCCACGCGGGGCAACTTCGCCGCCGCCGCGCGCAGGCTTGCCATGATCTCACGGTAGTGATACTCGGGATCGCTGTGGATGGCCGGCTCCCACACCACCTCCTCGCTGTAGATCGGCTCACCATCCACCACAGCGGATACTTTGCGATCCGAAGCGCCCAGGTCAAAGCCGATACGATACCCTTCCAGGTGACGCCCCAGCGGGCGGCCACTTTCGCGTGCAGGAGGCACGTCCTCTGGCGCACAGGGGATAATGGTGAACGGGCGTTCGTACACATCCTCGCTCATAAAGTGATAGTCGAATTCCCGCGCACCGCCGGGCGCGTAGAGCGCTTGCAAAGCCGCGCCGATTTCCAACGGCCCGCCCACGTAGACGCGCCAGCCGCCGCGCTGCCAGAGCAGAAATTTGAACAGTCGTTCGGCATAGGCCAGATTTGCGCCAGCCTGAGGATGCCCCGTGGGAAACACACGCGTCTCGAAACGGGAAATGACACCATTGAGTTGTTCCACACCGAAGATTAATGGGACGCCGCCCGCTTGGATGACTGCAGATTGGAAAGCCCGATTCGCCAGGACGGCTGGTCGAAACCCAGAATCGAGGGGGGGTATAAAACGAGGCTTTATGAGTTGAAAATCCTGACGCATTACCGTTTCCTTGAACTTAAGATAAACCATAGTTGCCGGGGTACTTAGAAAGTTAATTTTACTTACCAAGTATTATAACGCAGGATATGGGGAGTGTCAAGGGGTAAATTTGAAAAGGCGGTACGGCCTAAAAGCTAATCGACTCGCTTGCACCGTTCTTGCTACGCACGAGCAATGTCCACGTTCCTTTTTGAACGGCCCTGTTATTCTGGTTGAAAATGGTGACGTAGAGCGTGACCAAACCGCCATTGTAGCCAGGCATCTCACGCTTACTGTGGAACTTGAGTGTGGCCCAGATCGTGTCGCCGACCTTGACCGGAACGCGGTATTTCCAGTCCAGGGCGACGAAAGCATCTACAGTGCCGGTCAAATAGCCCAAGCTATTCGCCAATCCGGTACCGATGGAGAGGACGAGTGCGCCCTGCACGATCAATTCACCAAAAGGTGTGGAAGCAGCAAAATTCTCGTCGGTGTGCAACGGGTTGTAATCCCCGGATAGCTTGGTGAAAGTCTCCAGGTCTTCCTTGGTGATTGTGCGCCGGATGGTCTCGAAATACAGGTCGGGGTGCAAGTCCTCGTAGTACAGCTTCTCGACGGACATAACAAACCTCCAGGTCAATGGTGGGATGTCAAAGGGTCTGCAACAACTCCTCAAACAGAGCAATGTAACCTTGTGTTGTGCGTTCGGTGGAAAAAAGTTCAGCGATTTCCTCGCGGGGGCGGATGTAGGCATCGCGGTGATCCAGGACTTGCAGCATAGCCTCCGCCAGCCCCTCGGCATCGCCAATGGGAGCAATTTCGCCCATGCCAGTCTGTTGGATGGGTTGACGCACGCCGGGCAGGTCACTGGCCACGCACGGGACGCCGCATAGCATTGCCTCCACCTGTACCAGGCCGAACGATTCGGTGGAGTTGAGGCTCGGCACAACGAGCAAGTCCAGGTTGGGATAGAAAGCCGCTATTTGGACCGGGTCTAGCACATCCAGGAACTTCCATTTGTCCATATCCTCGTAACGACGAATCGCTGGAGCCAGCTTGCGGGCGTAAGCCTCCTCTGCCAGCACGTCCCGGTACTGTCCGGCAAAGAGGATAGATGCGTTGGGGTAGCTTTCCAGGATGCGCGGGAAGGCATTGAGCAACACCTCCACGCCCTTCTCCGCAGCCATGCGTGCCGCCATACCGATGACTGGATGCGCACGCTGGGGGTTGTGCATTTTGGCGAAGGCGGCAATGCCAGAAGGCGTCATCGGCGGTAATTCAACGGGTGGGGAAATAACGTGCATTTTGTCGCTAAATCTACGTAAAAGTGGGGAATGATCGGCAAAATCCCGGGTATATGCGACAATCTTGTGGGAATATTTCCCTGCAAGGTTGTTCATAAGATCAACGACCCGGTTCACGAATCGGTTGAAAGCACTTGGGGGAAGTTGCAGATCGCAGTGATAGGTGAGGACAGTCGGCTTCTTAAGCAGACGCCCACGCAGAGCTACCCCCGCCGCGTCAAATTGGGGCAGATGCAGGCTGATGACATCGGCCTGCGCGACGAGCTTCCACGCTAGGAGGCCAAACGTGGGCATGATCACGCCCTTACTGATACGGAAGAGTACCGGCGCACGCACGATATTCACACCGTCGATGGCTTCTCGACGCGGCAAGTAACGGTTGTAGCGCGAGGTCAGGATCGTGACTTCGTGACCCTGCCTGGCCAATCCCTTCGCCAGCCGTTCCGCGTAGATGGTCAGGCCGCTGGTGTGCGGGCGGTAATACGTCAAAACGATGAGAACGCGCATAGATGACTCCGTAAAACGTAACGAGTAATCAGTGATTGTCAGGGGAACAAGGCTCGGTTTTCCTTAACCCAGTGATAGAGATGCGTAATGCCTTCTTCGACACTCACTTTGGGACGCCACGCCAGGTATCCGGCGGCTTTGCGGATATCAGCCACGAAGATGCGCTGGTCACCGGGCCGCCAGTCGCTCCACTGGACCGGGATTTCGCGCCCGGTCAGTCGTTCCAACAGTGGACGGAACTCCTGCCACACTGAGAGCTGATTCGCCGGTCCGCCGCCGACATTATAGATCTGTCCTGCGACCCGGTCGATGTTGTCGACGGCGGCGTCGTAGGCGTCCAACAAATCGTCAATGTATAGCAAATCGCGCACCTGTTTGCCGTCCCCATAGATCGTGATGGGATGCCTCAGTACCGCAGCAATCACGAACCACGCCACCCAGCCCTGATCCTCCACGCCGAACTGGCGCGGGCCATAGATGCAACTCTGGCGAAAAACGACATTCGGCAGGTTGTAGATACGCGCATAATCACGCACGTACTGGTCGCCCGACCCTTTTGAACACCCATAAGGCGAGTGGAAATCCAGCGGGTACGTTTCGGGAATGCCTCGCGGATAATCGCGGTAGGCGTAGCGCGTCTCTTTCTCCTCCACAATCAGCGATTCCATGCCGCCATACACTTTGTTCGTCGAGGCGAAGATCACAATGGGATGATTGCCCATCAAGCGGGCTGCCTCCAGCACGTTGAACGTGCCGGTAACGTTGATCTCGAAGTCTTCGCGCGGATGCAGCACCGAAGTGGTGACGGCAACCTGCGAGGCCAGGTGAACGATGACATCGACGTCGCGGACAGCAGTGGCGAGTAACGTCGCATCACGCACATCACCCTGGATGAGCCGGAAAGCGTCGGCGCCAAACGTCGCCCGCAGCCAGTCGAGGTTAGACAACGCGCCGCACCGCGAGAGATTGTCGTAGATGGTCACGCGCTCCCCACGTTCCAGGAGCCGGTGGACATAATTCGAACCGATAAACCCGGCGCCGCCGGTGATCAAATAGTGCATTGAAGAACCCTCCGTGTTACGATGGATCAGGAGAATTTGACGCTGGTGAGGCTTCGACCTGCTGCGCGTTGCTGACGAGGCTCTTGAAAGAAATGCCCCAGACCAGAAGCGTCAGCGCGCCCAGGATGATGCCGGTGAGGTAAGCCAGCGCGTGGACAATCACGGCGTAGGTTAGTCCAGACTCGCGGGCAATATCGAAGCCCCAAAAAAGTGCCTCACGCACTGCAAAGTGGAATGATCCCAGGCCGCCGGTCGCCGGGAACACCATCCCAAAAGCACTGGACCAGGTGACGACCGCAGCTTTAAGCACACTATTGCCGCCGGGGATGAAGGGGCAAGTCTGCAATCCGGTCAAAAAATACAGCGGGGTCACGATCCACAAGAGTACCGACCACACCAGCACCGCCGCTCCCTCACGCACCGAACGCAGTACAATAAAACCATCCAACACATGCTGTACAGGCTTTAGCCAGCGTTCCGGATTGGGGATGTGCAGCATTGCCAACACGCGCCGCGCCAGTGTTTCGATCTTTTGTGGAAACAGCGCCACCAAAACGAAGGTCACCAGCAACCCCAAAGCCAGGACACCGCTCAGACCGATAATCAATTGGTAAGAAAGCGACCCGGCCACTTGCCCGCCGGCCAGGTACGTGCGCAGCCCGGGCACAAAGGGCAATGTCACAATGAGCATGATGACGACGAGGAACATATCCAGCACGCGTTCTACCACGACGGTGGAGAGCGCTGCGAGCGCCGAAACCGGACCGCGTGCACTGGCGGCGACGGCGCGGGCAGGATCGCCGGCCCGCATAGGCAACACCCCGCTGACCAGATAGCCGATGTTGATCAAACCGAAAGTATCGCGGAAGGAGATTTTGCGTCCCAACAAAATCCGCCAACGCTGCGCGCGGATGACGAGCGTCAGCAGGATCAACGCGAGGGTCAGCAGAAGCCACCCCACCCTAACCTGTTTTAGTGCGGCGCCTACCTCGGAGAAATTGACACCGCGGAGCGCAAAATAGAGGGCCACTGCGCTCAAGATCAGGGTAACGGCAATCTGCAGGCTTCGCTTTTTCATACGCCACATTATACCACATGGAGCATATTTTAAAGTCCACCTCGCATTACGCGAGATACGTCAAACGACAGACAGTGGTTCGAGGGTCACAATTGCATTTTCCCCATTCGACGCTATCATTGCCCATTTGAAGGAGGCAATCATGACAACAACATCTATTTTCGTAGACAGCACCTCGGACCTTGATTCCACATTATTAGAACGGTATCAACTTAAAATTATCCCTCTGAATGTACATTTGAATGGCAGCAGCTACCAGGACGGGATCGATTTGACTCTTGAACAGCTCTTTGCGCTGATTGACGCCCACGGCGCCTTGCCCACCACATCGGCGCCCGCGATCGGCGATTTCGTGAAGGCGTTTTCGGGCTGCCCGGATGGCGTCTTTATCGGCATCTCGTCAAAGCTGTCCGCCACCATCAACAATGCGCGGCTGGCAGTAGAGACAACGCCAGACAACCGCATCCGCGTGGTGGACTCGCTGACGCTATCCTCGGCCATTGGACTGCTGGCGCTCAAAGCCGCCGATTTGCGCGACGCCGGTGCCGGCACCGACGCGATCCAAGCGGGCGTCGAGGCCGCGCGCGCCAATGTGCGGATGTCTTTTGCACTGGAGACGATGCGTTATCTCCACATGGGTGGGCGCTGCACAGCACTCCAGAGCCTGGCCGCCGGGATGCTGAAAATCCGTCCTATCATCGGCGGGATGCCCGACGGAACGTTGGGCATCAAAGCCAAAATCCGGGGCAGCCGCGTTCGCGCTTTGGATGCATTGCTCAAGGACTTCAAACAGGCCTTGCCGGCGGTAGACCTGCGGCGGGTGTTTGTCACCCACGCTGCCGCCGCGGAGGATGCTGCTTATCTGGCGGAGCAACTCGCCACGCTGGCTGCTATCCAGGAAATTCATATCACAACGGCGGGCGCGGTCGTTTCCAGCCATTGCGGTCCTGGCACGGTGGGGATTTTGTATTTGACGCAAACCAATGGCAAGGAGGCATTGCAGAGCGGACAATGAACAAATGTCTGACATTCGTCTTGGGGGGTGGTGGAGCGCGCGGTGCGTTGCAGCTTGGCGCAGTGCGTGCCCTATTTGAAGCCGGCATTCAGCCTGACATGCTGGTAGGCACATCGATTGGGGCGGCCAACGCGACCGGATTGGCGCTGTGGGGCGTCAATCAAACCGGAATCGAAGCCCTGGAGCGAGCCTATCAAAAAATGGCGGCTTCCAACTTGATGAACCCACGTCTCGCCCAATTGACGCGGCGCATCTTGTCTGGACATCCCAGACATTATGGCAGCCGCCGGGTCGCTGAATTCTTCAGCGCGGAAGGCATCACCCCCGATCTACGCTTCGGACATGTCGCCAACGTCCGCCTGGGTTTGGTTGCCGCCGACCTGGTTTCCGGCCAGCCCATAATTTATGGTCAGGACCCGGGGCAATCAATCCTGGAAGGACTGTTAGCCTCCGTCGCATTGCCGCCCTGGTTCGCGCCGGTCGAGCATGACGGTCACTTTATCGTGGATGGCGGCGCTGTCAGCAACCTGCCCATCGAACCGGCGCTGCGTATGGGCGCAACGGAGATCATCGCCCTCGATGTGGACGATCCGGGCACGTCAGCGGAACATCCACAGGGGCTTAACCAGCTCGTGGCAAAGCTTATTTTCACCGTCAGCCAGCGGTATATTCAATTGGAAACCGCACTGGCCGAGGCCCGCGGTGTGCCTGTCCATCGCATCGAACTACGGAGTCCCGAAACGACCCAACTCTGGGATTTCCAAAACTACCAGCAGTTGATCGAGATCGGCTACAAGACTACCGTCTGCAGCGTTTGTGGTGAGTGAAGCCGTGTAAACGGGTGCAACTGCGTTCGAAAATGGCTGTCCCATCTGCCACACGTTTTGTAGCTTCAATCAAACCGTGCTAGAATAGCCATAGAGGCTTGGGCATGACGGTGCAAAAGACAACTTGACCCAAGTCACAGAGGACACCATGCTCTTAGCAGTCAATGTAGGAAACACGAACATCGTTTTTGGCCTTCACGACGGTAAGAAGTGGCTGCGCCAATGGCGCGTGCGGACGGTGCGCGACAAGATGCCCGATGAGTACGGTCTGCTCTTCCGCGATTATCTGCGCGAGACGGACGTGTCGCTGAAGGAACTGGAACAGGCCGCCATCAGCAGTGTCGTCCCGCCGATCACCGACCGCATGGAGGAGATGCTCATCGCGCAGATGGGTGTAGCCCCGTTGATTATCAACGCGACGGTGAAAACCGGGCTGACGTTCGCTATCGACAATCCGGCGGAGCTGGGGGCCGATTTGATCGCTGACGGGGTCGCCGCCTTCCATCGCGTGCAGGATGCGTGCATTGTGGTGGACTTCGGCACGGCGACGACGTTCTCGGCGGTAGCGGCAAACGCAACGTATCTCGGCGTCGCCATCGCCCCCGGCGTCAATATGGCGATGTCGGCGCTGGCAGGGGGAACGGCACAACTGCCGCAAATCCGCTTGAGCGCGCCGGCGAAGCCCATCGGCATGAACACCGTCCACTCGATTCAATCTGGCATCGTGTTGGGCTATGTGGGGATGGTTGAAAGCCTCATCGCCCGTTTCCGCGAGCAGATGGGCGTGCCCGCCCAGGCGCTGGCGACCGGTGGCCTGGCGCGGTTGATCGCCCCGCTAACCTCCTGCTTCGCGGTGGTGGATGAATGGCTGACCTTGGATGGGATTCGCCTGATCGCGTTGATGAACCAGCATGGCGCATAGGAAATGGAAAATGGCGAATCAGCGGATCAACGAGTCGGCGGATTAGCACATAGCCCACAATCCATAACCTACGATCCCAAAGTCACAACCCTGAATCTTACCGTCGGGATACTGTTGCTGGCGCTGTGCGTGCGTGTGGCGTGGCTGGCGATTTTCCCAACCCACCCCATTGCACCGGTCGATGCTGAGGGATTTCACCTGCTCGCCGTGAACATGCTGGATGGGCACGGCTTGGCGATTGGATGGGAGCCGCCCTTCTGCCTGGCGACGGTGCGCACACCGTTGTATCCCCTGTTCGTCGCTGGAATCTACACGCTTGTGGGACGCGATCCCATACGGGTGCTGCCGCTCCACCTGCTGCTCGAAGTGCTGACGACGGCGTTGGTAATGTGTCTGGGACGCGACCTCGGCGGCAAGCGCGTGGGGTTGTGGGCCGGCGTCCTGTATGCCTGCAATGGCACCACACAACGATACACCGGTTACCTCCTCTCCGAAGCGTTGCTTCTCCCACTGTTGACGGCGGCCCTGTGGATGACCGCGCGCTGTCTGCGCCGTCCTTCGACCAGGAAAGCTGCCTGTGCCGGACTGCTCTGGGGTCTCGCTTTGCTCACCAAACCCAACGTGCAGTTTCTCACGTTGTGCGTGGGCGTGTTAGTTTTCAGCCGTCAGCTTTCAGCGGCCAGTTTTCGGCCAAGCCGTTCGGCGACTGCGTCCCCCAATTCTCGTTTCGCGTTTCTTTTTTTCTGGCTTGCCCTCGGCTTGATACTGTTTCCCTGGTTATTGCGCAACCGCGCGGTATCCGGCCGGTGGATGCTATCCACAGCGTTCGAGGAGAACGTGGCGCGGGTGAGTGCCGTGGCGACATTGGCCGAAATCAATGGCATACGCGCCGAACCGTGGACGGAGACGTGGGAATACTATTACGATCGTCTTGTCACCGCTGTGCGTGAACGCTGCGAATGGGACATCCGTGTTCTGCACCGTGATGCATGCGTCGAACAGCAACAACGTCAGACCGAGGTGGCCCGTGCAGCCCGCGAGGTCGTGCTCGCTCACCCGTTCAGCTATCTTCGCACCCACGTGCGCGGCGTCTTGACGAGCCTGCGCGATCCCGGTCATCGACTGTGGTATCGCGTGCTGACGGGCCAGGACTGGGAAAACACCGGCGCCGTCGCCGATATCGGGGCGCGGATGGCGTGGTCACTAGAACGCGGCGCAGTGGGAGACGCGCTGCACGCACTATGGACAGAACGGATCACGCGCCCGCCGTTGCTGGCGGCATTGCTATGGTGGGGATTGAGCGCCGCACGCATCACCGTGTGGGGGCTATGTGGGCGCGGGGTCTGGCGACTGCGACACGAACCATGGCTACTGCTGACGTTGACCGGCAGCATCGTCTATCTGCTGCTGCTGCCGGGGCCGATCGCACACGATCGGTTTTATGTGCCCGCGGTTCCGCTCGTGGTCGTGTTGATCGCCGTGGGAGGTTACAGGGGAAGGTGCTTCACTCTATGACAGCGCCTCCCAAAGACTTAGTCTCTATCCGAAAATTATGCTTTCGAGCGTCTCGAGTGCATCAACGGTGAATTCTAGGATAGGTTCTTGACAGAAAACTACCAGACTAATCACTGAGTTGACTCTTCCTCGGGCGTCTTGGCAAACAATTGCTCGCGGATATCCTGATTACTGGAACGCAATTTGAGCGCCAGTTCTGCCGCGATACGGTGCATGATGTGAAAACCAATTTCGGGATAATCGTAACAAAGCTTGAGCAAGCGATCGCGCGAGAGACGCAGAAGCTGCGTGTCCACCCGGCACCGTACGGATGCCGAGCGCGTGCCCTCATCGACCAACAAAATCTCGCCGAAGGTATCGTTGTCACCAAGCGATGCCACCGTAATCGGCTCACTGTGAGTCGTCTGCGACTCCATAAGGATATCTACTTGCCCGCGCGCTACAATATAGAGCGCGTCGCCGGGATCGTTTTGATGGAAGATGAACTCCCCGGCGCGATAGCTGATCTCTTCGCACACCATCAAGACCAGATCGAGATGAATCTCGTTGAGGTCGCGGAAGAGATCCGATTGCCTTAGAACACGTTTGCTTTCCTGGATATGCATACTGATACCCCCTGAATCGGATTACAATTCAATCCACTGAAGATTGTCGGTCGCCAGGTCCAAAATCGCGCAAGTGGGGCAGCGCCATCGCGTGTGGCCAATCGCGCCGGGATTGATGATCCGCGTGACGCCGACCCTTTCGTCATTGGGAATGTGAGTGTGGCCGTGAATGACATAGCGATGCTGGCCCTCGTCAACGGGGGCACGGACCAAAGCCTCAAGGCGCTGCCAGCTATCGCCATGTGTCATCACAATGCGCGCACCGTTGAAGCTGAGTTCGTGAACGCGGGCCAACCGCTCCGCGCCAAAACATTCGGTCACTGCCAGAGCCAGTTTGGGATCGTGGTCCATGTTCCCCCTGGCAATCCACACATCGAAATCCGCGAACAGCTTGAGCGTAAATGCGCCGGTCACATCTCCCGCGTGAAGCACGGTTTTCACCTGCGCCTGACGGAAACGCGCCAGAGCCAAGCCGAGTGTGTACTCTTCGTTATGCGTGTCTGAGATCAAGCCAATGCGCATGGGTCGTATGGACTCACTTCCGGTCGACGCCGCGTGCGTTCAGTTCTCGCGCACATCCGCAACGGTGACGTCGATCGCCTTCATCGCCTCGACGAGGGTAGCGCGCTCAACCCCACAGACCTTGACCATCATCGCGCCGCCGCCATCTGCCCGGTGAAATGTACCCAAGGCGACAATGTCACCGCCGAGCGCCGCGATGTGGCCAGTGATACGGCTGAGTGCACCGGGTTCATCGACGAGGTGCAGTGTCAAGCGCACGCCAGCCTGGCGCGCCCCCATCATCTCCAGAATGGTCTTGAAAACATCGGTTTCCGTAATAATGCCCACCAACTGCTCGCCGTCCATGACCGGCAAACCACTGATTTTACCGTCAGCCATAATGCGAGCCGCTTCTTCCAAAGGGGCGTCGGGTGAAACGGTGACGATTTTCTTGGTCATAATCTCCTCGACCTTGAGCTTGGAGAGCAAATAACCCACTTCGTAAACACTGAGGCTGGTGGCAGGCGACGGCGAGGCATAGAGGAGGTCCTTCTCGGAGATGATGCCGACGAGTTTCCGCTTCTTGTTGAGGATCGGCAACCGGCGCACATTGTGCTGGCGCATGAAACTCAACGCCTCAGCCACCGGTATATCGGGGTTGATCGTCACAGGGTTAAGGGTCATACAATCTTTAACTAACATATACGCCTCCTCTGTTATAATTTCAGAACGCACCTATTTGGCATTGCACAATACGGATGCCCATCTGATCGGCAACGTAAGCGACCAGCATTTTGGGGATGGAAAACTCGGCCGCAACTTGCCACGCGTGAATGCAGTGCAGTTTGCCATCGACATCCAGTGCGGCCCGGATAGCGTCCGCGAGGTCTTCAGGCACCGGGCGCTCCGCTATCTTGGCCGTATCCCATCCTTTGGCGTGGCCCGGATAGCCAAACAGACCCAGTTGACAGTAAGCGAGGCCCACGCCCACTGCATCAGCGGTCTGACCAACGATAGACGGCGCCACTTGCGCCGTTTCCGCGATCGCAAAGGCCTGCGCGCACGCCAGTTTCCCTGCCTTGGTACGCGCTCCTATCGCCGTAGCCAGTGCAGCGTCCACCACAAAATCGGCAGGCACTTTTTTGTCTTTCACCACATCCTCCTCGCAGACAGCCATGGCATCTTTGATCCGGCGCTTCTGACAATACACTGCCAGATCATTTCAGCGTCACCTTGATGTAAGCATATACTGACCTTTGAAAATTGCAAATAAGCAAATCGGTATACAATAGTTTGTAGGCCATGGCTGATAAAAATCTTCAGGCCAAACTCTATTGCGCTGTTCATACATCAAGTCCTATCTTTCATCATTAGACATACTTAAGGAGGTTTTGCGATGTTGCAAGAGTTCAAGAAGTTCGTTATGCGGGGTAACGTTTTTGATCTGGCTGTTGGCATCATCATTGGCGGCGCATTCGGTAAGATTGTGACGTCTTTTGTCAACGACATCTTGATGCCGCCCATCGGAGCGATCCTCGGCAAGGTCGATTTCTCGAGTCTATTTATCAACCTGTCGGGGGAGAAGTACGCAAGCCTGGCTGCAGCGCAAGAAGCCGGCGCGGCCACAATCAACTACGGCATGTTCCTTAATACTATCTTGGATTTCCTCATCGTTGCGCTCGTGATCTTCTTACTCATCCGTCAGGTCAATAAACTCAAGAAAGAAGAACCCGCCGCGGCTCCAATAACCAAGCCATGCCCGTACTGCAAGACTGATATTCCTCTAACGGCGACGCGCTGCCCGCACTGCACGTCACAATTGGAGGCCTGATGTCTCAACTTGCTTACACGGACCGCGTTGATCGCGGGCCGTGTGATTTACCGGTAGTCAGACTTTTTCCAAGGGAGTGAGAACAAAGTGCATTCAGACACCAATGACAAAGTCCGCGCTGTTTTTTGTGATTATAAGGCCGCCGATGACGCCGTCTACGCAGCGCTGCGGCGTGCGGTGTTGCCTCTGGACCGTTCCTGGGCCAAACTGCGGCGGGCGAAACGCATTGCGATCAAATTTAACCAGGACTGGGTACTCCACCATGTGGTATATTTCGAAGGCCAGCGCCGCCAGTTGGTGAGCGATAGCGTGGCGCGCGCGGTACTGCGCCTGCTGCGCGAAGAAACCTCTGGCGAATTGCTCTGCGTGGATGCCAGCTATTACGTGATGTATCAGGAGAATGCCAAAACTGTCGCCGACACGACAACGCTGGAAGCAATCCTGCGCGAATTCGACGTGCCGTACATCGACGGGACGAAGCCGCCGTACAAGATCGTCGCTGCGCCAGACGGCGGGCGGATGTTCGCGCAGTACGGGATGCTGCAGGACGTTGTCGAGGCCGACGCGGTGGTCTCCGTGGCAAAGATGAAGAACCACGCCTACATGGGTGTCACCGCTTGTCTCAAGAACCTCTTCGGACTGATGCCGACGGCCATGCCAGGCCGCCCGCGCCACTACTATCACCATCTAGTGCGGATGCCCTACATGCTGGCGGACATCGGGTGCATTCTTAACCCGGCACTCAACATCGTGGACGCGCTGGTGGGGCAGGCAAGTTCCGAGTGGGGACGTGAGCCGGACATCGGACGCATCGTCAACGCGCTGATTGCGGGTGACCAGGTCATCGCCACTGACGCTTGTGTGGCACACCTTATGGGCCACGATCCTCAGAGCGATTGGCTCACTGAACCCTTCCACCGCGACCGCAATGCGCTCCTGGCAGCAGCAGAAGGTGGCTTTGGGACGGTTAACCTGGATGAGATCGACTTCACATCAGAAGTTGCGCCGCAGCCGGAGGGGACGTTCTTCTCGCAGAAGGGCGATGACCTGCGTACCGTCGTCACTTGGCGGCGGACGATGTGCGAACAGGCACTCTACTACCGCGATCACATGCATGCATTCACAGACAAATATGCCGGCGAATTCATCCTGCTGCAAGATGGCGAGGTGAAGTGGCACGCCACCGACGGTATGCTGCGGGTCAGCCGCCGCCAGCTTTCAGGCGCGCACCCCGATCACGCAATGTTCCTCAAATACGTCGATCCCGACGAGATCGAAGGTGAGCGCTTCGAAGTCTATGAGCGCGCCCTGGCGGACATCGCGACGCGGGGGCTTCCGCTTGACAGTGTTTAATCCACGGCGGTTGCCGCAGGCAGTATAGCGCGGCGCCTCCGCATGGGAAGCGCCGCGCAGTAGATGCAATTTGGCTCGCTGTCGAAAAGATCACCGGTGGGGTGGACCAAACTTAGACATGCCGTGCCAAGAGCTGTTGTAAAACCTCCGGCGCAAATGCCTGCCCATGGGTAATGTAGATGATCTTGGGCTGGCGATCCAGCACGGCGCGCAGACTTTCCCAGTTACGATCCAAATCCCACGCGATGCGGGGCGGCATCGGGCGTTTGGGGAAGAACATGTGCCCCATCACCAGATCACCGACGATGGCCTCACCGCTATCCAACAACAACGAGACGGAGCCGGGCGAATGTCCCGGTGTGTGAATCACTTCACCGGCGACGCCGTACTCGTCCAGCCGCCATGGCGCGTCAAAGACGATGTCCGGCTCCAACGTGGAGTTCGAATCGGCCGAGGCAGAGCGTGTGCTCAAACGCATCAACATTCCAAACAAGCGCGATGTGGGGAGCGCATTAGCAGCGAGATCCTCCTCACCGCGTAGCCCTGCCGCATCGTCCGCGTGAATGGCGACCGGCGCGCCAGTGCGTTCCCGCAATTCGCGTGCGCTGCCGAAGTGATCCACATGGCCGTGCGTGATAAGAATCAGGCGGATGGACTCCGGAGCCACCCCACAGGCCGCCAGTCCGTCCAAAATCTGCCCGGCCTGACCGGGCATCCCGGTGTCGATCAATATCGTCCCCTCGCCCTGCACCAGAAAGACTTTGCCCATCGCGCCGAGGGCGATGGGGATAACCTGCGACTGCGTTGATGTAGCCATTTTTCTCCTCGAATAACCACGGGGACAGGACTGCAATCCTGCTGCTGTGTCTCCGTGACGAATGAACGTTTTACTGAGAACGCCCTATTTCCCTGTAGAGATCCGCCATCCTTGCACCATCTCGGCGATGGATGCGCGCGTCGCCTCTGCGCCGAAGCCCCAAGCCAGTAGCGTGAAGTAATCACTGATGCCTTTTGCGCCGAAGTCGATGCGCCCGCCGTATAGTTCGACGAATCCGGCAAGCGCCAGGAAGATGACAGCGAAAGCATATGTGAGCCACGTAAACCAGCTCAGACGACGGCGCGCGCCGGTCATTTTCTCCGGCAACGATTGCACGTAGATCGTCGGCGGGCCAGAGAGCCAGCTTTCCATTTGCGAGAGACCTTTGGGAGTGTCGAAGGCCATGTCGCCGGCCCCGCGCGACAGCGATTCTTCGCCTCGATACGTTGTTGTCGCCAGCGCCGAAACATGCTCCAGCGCCACATCGACTTCACTGTGCACTATCAAGTAAGATTCGGCGTCATTAGGAGCCAGTTCGGCCACGCGGGTTTGCAGCGCCGCGATTTTGGGCTGCCAATCCTGCGACTCTTTATCCGGCAGACGGTCACCCAACGATGCCAGATAGTCGACTTTTTCCTTGATCTGGGCGACCTGCGCTTTACCGATCGCCATTTCGACGTCGTCTTTCAGGCTCTGCACTGCGGCGCTGTTCGCCGGAGCGAGTGCGTAAAGGCGCTGTTGTAGTATCTGAGCGGCCGCGCGGCCCGTTTTGGTCGCAGCCAGCACGGAGAGGCGTTCACTCAGTGCGATAAAATCATTGACCTGGCGGGCCAGCGGTTCCAGCGTGGCGCGGAACAGTCCCGGCTCGTCCAGGATCGGCATGGACCGATAGGCGCTGCACGCGGCTTCCTTGATCTCGTTGACGTAGTACACGTCGCCCAATTTCTCCAACCTGGTGTTGAGGGTGTCGTGATACGCGAGCTGCACCAGCCAGTCGGGACGCCCACGCCGCCAGCGCACCCACACGTTCTCCGCCTCCAGCACGGATTGCTGGGCTTTCTCCCACTGTTGCGCTTCGAGCGCCACTTCGACATCCACCAGATGGGAATCAATGCGATTGTAGAACGGCTCGCCGGCGTTCTGCAAATCCCCGTCGGCCTTCATCTGCGTGCGGATCTGCCCCAAGCGGACCAGCACCTCGTCACGCGGGCGGCCCTGCGCGCGATACATCGAAACGCCGATCCCCAATCCCACGCCCACGACAAGCGCTACCAATGCCAGCCACGGCGGATCCTTGACGGCGACGTTGAGCGGCACGGACAGGCTCTGCTCCCCGTAGGTGATGAGCAATTCGCCAGAGAACTGGCCGCTCGGCGCGCCCGCCAGGTTGAAGGTAACCGGCACAGTCAATAAGCCGCCGGCAGGGATATTGACCGCCGGCATATCGACGCCGATAGCGGCTGCCGGTAGAATGGTGTCGCCGTTCGCGTTGTTCAGATCCAGCGGCATGATGTTCAAGTTCGTCACCGATTCGTCCGCGTGGATGAGCAACATCCGGGTTTCGCGCTGATCCCGCATCGCCGCCACGGTCAACTGGCGCGGCGACACGCTCAGGCCACTGCCTGTGATGGTCTCCTGAGCCACCAGGGACACCGCCCACAAAAGGGACAGCGCGATACACAAGAAGATGATGTGTAATTTTTTCATTGCTGCACTCCTGTCAGGCGCACACAGGCCGTTGGCAACGTGATGCGGAAACGGGTACCCTGTCCGTCGCCACTCTCGGCCCAGATGCGACCTCCATGTTGTTCGATGACCTCCCTGGCAATCGCCAGTCCCAGACCCAATCCTCCGTGATGGCGAGTCAGGTGGTCCTCGACCTGGTAGAAACGTTCAAACACGCGCCCTAGCTCTTCCTTAGGGATGCCGATGCCATCATCAATCACGGTAATTTCCACACGTTCGGTGTGCGAAATGATTTGCAGGGTGATATTTCCATTTTCAGGGGTGAATTTGACGGCGTTGTTCATCACATTGCTCAATGCCAGGTCGATTTTGCTGCGGTCGCCGTGAATGAAGATCGGCACGGGCGGCACGTTGATCGTCAATGTTTGTTGTTTCGCAGCCGCGAGAGGCCCCCATTCCCGCGCGATGTCTTCGACGAGGGTTTGCACGGACAGGTTCTCGCGCTTTAGTTCGGAGAGACCGGCTTCGAGATAGTTCAGGTTTGTCATTTGATCGATGATGGCCTGCAGCTTGCTCGCGCCGCGCAGCACCATATCCAGGTCGCTCGTCATCTCGCCACTCGCCTGCTCGCGCAGGAAACTGGCGAAGCCTTGAACGATCATCAGCGGCGTGCGCAGTTCGTGCGAGGCGATGCTGATGAAATTGGTCTTAAGGCGGTCCAGGTCCGAAAGGCGGCGATTGGCCTCGCGCAGGTTGGCGACCAGGCGCGCGTTCTCGATGGCGATGGCCGCGTGTGACGCCATCGCCAGGAGGATGTGGACGTCACTCTCCTCGAACGGCTGACCGTCCAGCTTGTTAAGAGCCTCCAAGACGCCGATACAGCGCGTGCGCACTTGCAGGGGGGCGCCCAGCAGCGAGCGGGTCTGAAAGCTGATGCTTTGGTCTACGCCGGTGTAGTGACGCGCATCACTGGTGACATCGCCTACGATGATCGGTTCGCCGGTACTGAAGATGGCACCGGCGATACTGCCCTCGAGCGGGACTTTGATTTCACGCAGTTCTTCGCGACTCGAACCGGTAGAGGCGGCGAAGAACAATTCGCCGGTACGCTCATCCATCAATAGGATAGAGGCCGCCTGTGTGCTTAACAGATCGGCAGCAGTTTGGATGATGGTTTCCAGCAATTGCGCCAGGTCGAGCGTCGAGTTGAGCATTTGGCCGATGGTAACCACGCGCTCCAGACGCTCCACTGTCTTTTCGAGGCGCTGAATGTCAGCAGATTCATTGGTCCGTGCGACTTTTGCCTCCATACGATTCCTCCAAAATTGATCCAAGAGTCTTTAATCCAGTAGTTTTAATAAAGGTTTTGATTTGTTCAGGGTGTTGCCATTAAACCATCCATCGCACTGTGTTCCAGCATCCGTGAGACACGCGGCAGGACGATATGGAAGTGACTGCCGGGACAGGTCTGCTCGTCGTAGCCGGGGCTTTCCGCCCAGATTCTGCCCCCGTGGGCCTCTACAATGCCACGTGTGATCGACAATCCCAGCCCCGGGCCGCCGCCTTTGAATGACGTCGTCCCGGAAGAATGAATCAAGATCTCACCGGTTTGGTAGAACTTGGAAAAGATCAGTTCTTGCGCATCCGGAGCAATGCCAATGCCGGTGTCGCTGATGATGATTTCTACACCGCCCTCAGGGAATTCAACCTCATCGGGAGATAGAGCGCGCCCGGAGACAGTGACGGTTCCCCCGTCAGGCGTATACTTCAACGCATTTACCAACAGGTGATAGATGGCTTTGCGCATCGCTTCGGGGTCGGCCTCGATGATGGGGAGGCTCTCCAGCTCCTCTAACGCCAACGTCAAGTGGCGTTGCACGCACACATCGGTCAACGTCGTACGCACAGATTGGATCAACATCGAGAGAATAAGTGGTTCCGGATGGAGTTGTAACACCCGACCATCGATTTTCGCCATATCCAGGATGCTGCCCACAATCGTCTCCATCCGCGCAATGCCCGACTGGATGCCGGCAACAATCTGGAAATAGGCGTCGTTCTTCTTGACCTGGGGATCGTCCAACAGCATCTGATTGTACCCGCTGATCACAGTAAGGGGCGTGCGCAGTTCGTGGGAGGCCACGCTGATGAAGTCGGACTTGGTGCGATCCAGCCGCTCCAACTGTTGATAGGCGGCCTGCAAGTCGTGCGTGCGCTCGCTCAGTTGATGCACCGTTTTCTCCAACTGACGATTGACGGTGGAGAGGTTTTCGTAGAGCAGGGCGTTTTGTACCGCCATTGCCGCCTGACTGGCAAAGGTGGCCGCGAGCGCTTCTTCATCCTCGGTATAGGGATTTGCGTGTTCGCGGGTAAGGGAGAGCATACCGATGACGTTTTCCTGGTAGACGAGCGGCACGCCCATCCAGGAACGGGCCGGCGGCAGATTTGGCACATAATCCCAATCCGGCCGTTGCTGCACGTCAGGGATCAATAACGGGCGCTGCGTGCGGCGCAATTCCTGGAAGACGTCGTCCTCCTTGATGCGCACACGCACGTCGAGCGGCTGCGTGCCGGGCGGGAAACCCCTTTCGGCCACCACGACGACTTGATTGCCATACTCCAACATCACCGCTCCACGATCGAAGGACACGATGTCGACCAGTCCAGTGAGGATAAGGTTCAGGATTTCCGATAGGTCTAGCGTGCGCGAGAGCTGCATCCCTACCGTGTAAAGTTGCTCGGTAATCTGGCGACGGGCCTGCTCAGCCTGATAATTGGCGGCGTTTTGGATCGCCACGGCGACCTGGGCGGCCAGAGCCTCGAGCACTTGCACGTCTTCTGCATTGAACGCGCCGGGCGCGTCGTGCTCGATGTTGAGTACACCCAGCAATTGCCCGGCAACTTCCAACGGCAGCGCGAGTTCGGAAGCAATCACGGCCGCTTCCCTGGCCGCCGCTCCAGGGAATGCTGCTTCCTGAAGCACGATATAACGCGAATCCTCAGTGACGTGACTGACGTTGGCGACCTGGCGGTGTGCCGCCACCCATCCCACCACGCCCTCTTTGCCCACGGCGAGACGGCGGCCCTGTTCACATAACGCTCGCCCGACTTCGCCAGTGCCGGCGCGGGCGACGACAAACTCACCGGTCTCATCGAGCAGAAAGATACCCACGTGATAGTAGCCGTAGTCTTCCCGGATTAACGCGCAGACCTGGTTCAGCAACGTCTCCAGGTCGAACACGGCGGTGATATTCTGGGCCACGTCCATGGTGGTTTGTAGGGCTCGCTGGATGCGATCGGTGGTGCGCAGCGTCTGTTCAAGTTTGGTGCGTTGGTGCCGCTCCTGGATGCGCAGACGCTCGATATGGACATAAGTGCGGCGGTGAATCACGTGAACCAACAGCGACACCGCCAGGGCCGAAACCACCGCAAAAGCAAAATGCGTCCAGGCCGGGTTTGGGCCAATCAGCAGCGCCACGCCGATCCAGCCGAGAACCGTGATCCCCACAATCAATCCCCACCAGGCCGTAGAAAAGACAACGAAGCCGGCACCGATTAACAATAGGGTCACGTTTGTCGTCTGCAGAGGATCGGCGGTGAGATACAGGTGCAGCAGGATGTTCAACAGAGCCAGGAAGGTGTCGGCAGCCGCGACCGGATGCGCCCAGTGAAACGGCAACGCCCAACGGCGCAGCGCCCACAGCAGTCCAAAGTTGAGCAACGCCGTCACCGCCGCAAGTGTGATCATCACCGGAGCGATGTCGGGTGAGAGTACGAAGGCATGGCTGACGGCAAAAAACGCAAACAGCACGCCAAAGATCAGCGCCAGTGTGGGTAAGCTGTCACGCAGGTCGATATCGAGTACGTCACGCAGCCTGCTCTTATCCTGGTGTGCATCTTCTTCGACGAGCGTGTCTTTCAGCAGCGGCGTTTCCATGATAACTCAGGCATCCCGTCTACGAGCGGTGTCAGACGGCGAAAGAGGATGCATACCAGTGCTCCCTTTTCTCCCTAGAGGAATCACGAAGCTAAAAATACTACCTTCACCGACGGCGCTCTCGACCCAAATACGCCCTCCGTGTTGCTCGACTATCTCACGGCATATTGGCAGTCCAAGTCCCGTGCCACGCACAGCCGAGCCGGGTACAAGGGGGTGATTATCAACCGAAATCTGTTTGAACTTCTCGAAAACCTGGGAGAATTTGTCCGCCGGAATACCAACGCCGGTATCCTCGACTCTGACCCACAGCCAGAAGTCGGGCGTACCAGGCGTTTTCATGCTGCGGAGGGCTGCGGGAGCCTGTGTTGACCGTCCATTGATGCACCGCGCACGGACGGTGATTTTCCCCTCAGAGGTGAACTTCAGAGCATTGCCAAGGAGGTTTGTCATCACCTGCACCATACGGTCACGGTCGACAATGACGACCGGCGGAAGGTCCTTTGTCACAACCTCTATCGGCAGATTTTTCTGCAATGCCAGGGTCTGCATCCCGTTTACTGCCGTTTCAATGACTTCTTGGAAGGAGACTTCGTCTCTGGCCCATTCGGACTTGCCCGATTCCATCTTGGCAATATCGAGTACATCGTTGATCAAGCGCGTCAGGCGTTCACCTTCGCCGATGATGATTTTGAAATTTTCGGTGATGCGTTCAACAGCCCAACGTCCGCGCCGGTCGCTCTCATCAATCCGCGAGATCAGCTCTAATTCGAACATCTTCTGAATTAGCCGGACAAAACCGATAACTGACGTGAGCGGTGTGCGTAACTCGTGAGAGACCATCGAGATAAAATCGGTTTTCATCCGGTCTACGGCTTGCTCATGGGTGATGTCCTGCAAGACGGTGATTACCCCTGAAGCTTCAGCCCTGGTGACGCTGACCGACGGAACGCTTTTCCCATCCGTAGAAATCCGCTGAACCAATCCACATGCCGAAACCTTGTAGACCTTGCCCTCGACTTCCTCACGGTTGCACAGAGCCTCTCCGGGCATGTTCTGCATCTGCGCCTGGCCTGGATACTCAGATGCCGTCTCGATTAATTGAGACAGCGATTCGGATGACAATACCGTCGCCAGGGGAACGCCGACCAGCCGATCAATGGGAATGGCAACGATGTCGGCAAAGGCAGGGTTTGCCAGCACAATCCGCGCGAAGGGATCAGTGACCACCAGCGCGTCGGCGATGTTTTGAATGATGATGTCCAAACGGTCGCGCTCAGCCTCAAGCTGGCTCGTTCGCTCGGCAACCCGGACCTCAAGAGAACGGTTATAGTCCTGCAGCGTCTCGTAGAGCTGAAAGTTGTGCAATATGACTGCTGCCTGATGCCCCAGCAAATCCAGGTTATCAACCTCTTCACGGGTAAACAGGTTGCCGGATTTCTTGGGGCCGAACACGTAGATGCCGAGCAGGGTATTGCGCTGCATCAAGGCCAGACACAACTCTATTCCGTCAGCAGCGAGCGCCTCGGCGTCCCGGGCGACATCCTGCGGCAGGCGTTGGCGGTCGTGCATGACCAACGGATCACGGTGATCGCGCAACCAGGGAATCAGCAACGAGTCACTCGGGATACATATGATGTTTTCCCGGTCGCTGTATGCACACACACCCTCATTGGGTAGCAGGATACGGACTGAGGTCAGGCCCAGACGGTGTGAGATGTCATCCGTTAATAGCGTATACACATCATCCTGCATCACGGTGACGGATAATTGGCGTCCCACATCGCGCAGCGTGAGCGCGAAATTGTGCTGCTCTTTGTAGAAGACACGGTTGACAAACTGCTGTACATGAATCCGCAGGGGATTGAAAATGGCGAATAGTATGGCAGTCGCAATGATCCCAGCCCAGAAATGATTGGGCTGGTCGCCAACCTTCGGAAGCAGGTCTCTAGTGACTAAAAGCACAATAAAATAAAGCAAGATCAACGTGCCACCGGTCAACG
>DAIUDK010000047.1:0-33506 GCA_036845725.1 Chloroflexota bacterium | reverse complement strand
GACCCAGATGAGCCATTTGATCCAATCCGCCTTGCCGCGTACAGGCTTGTTGTTGATCGGAAAGCATATCTCGGCCAGGCCGCCTGCCGGACAGACCCAGCCACACCACAGCCGTCCCAAGAACAACGCCGAAAGGAATTGCAGCCCGAACACGATCAGGCTGGCGTTGACGATGCCCTGAGATGCACTATCGATGATGACGTACGGGGAAAAATAATTCATGATGACAGGGAAAAGCAAGAGCGAGATGATAATCAGTGCCTTACGAATTCTTTGCCGTGTCTCGAGTTGTTGGTTCATCGCATCTCCTGCAAAGTCGTCACTTGCTAAGCCGATAGATATTTAGATGTCTCTATATCATTACCAGTGCCACCGTCACCAGAGCAAGCAGCCCCCACATCCAGCGCTTCCAGTCCCACACCCGCCGGGCGTTGAAGCTGACAAATGGGAAAAAAGCGAGAAACGCGTCGAATATACTTAATGATACGCCGATCATCATTCCAATGTTGCACCACATTTGGATTCCGGCTCCCAGGTTGCCAAAACGGCCGAGCGCCCACAGCCCCCAACTCAGGATCAAGCCCGGCAGAAGGCCCGCCAGGGCGACCGGACCGAGTTTGGGCAGCCACTCGCGATAGCGCCAGTGCTCGGTCGTAGGATAGAAATTGCCCGGACTTGGATAGAAGCCCCCAAACGCCAGGGCGATCACGATGCCAAGCGGGAAGCCTGATTCCCATGCGCGATAACGTAGCGCTATGCCCTGTGCTTTGGCGACCGCCAGCATCGCCAGCGTCCGCGCCCCGAGGAAGAGCAGCAGCCACAACGGTACCATGAGCAGATAAAGCGGGTGGAATTCTCGAAAACCACGGTGCTGCCACAGGGCGAGCCAAATAAGGATGGCGTTCATGGCCAGGGTTCCCCACCATTGCAGCGCGGGACTGTCCGACTGGTCGGCAGGCGGGCGCGTCCACAGGAAGTGGCCCAGGTCGATGAAGTGGAACGTATTCCACCACATCGGCAGCACCCCCAGACCGTAACGGCGGAACTGCGTGCCGGGCGAGAGGATGCCGAAGCCGCGCGTGGCCCAGAGTTTGCTCGAGCTGGTGTTATAGCCCTCCACGCAAGCGAACGTGTCCGTGCAGCCTTCCGCATCGAAGAACGCAATCGCAGCCTCCGCGAGCGCCTGGCCTGCGCCTTGTCCCTGTACGGCGGGATCGGTGAAAATCCATAGCACGATGCCGCCCTTGCGCCCACCAGAGAACGGGAACGTGTTCAGCATTGTCGCGCCTAAGATTTGCCCTTCGCGCTCGGCGACGAGCGTGTGTCCCTTCCACGAGAAAAACAGTTGTTGGAGCGGCGATAAAGCACGGCGCATCACAGCCGAGGTCACTTTCTTCTCCTCGGCAAGCATTGGGCGAACGTGAATGTGGGGCAAGGGCAACCCCTCCGCGCGCGCAGTTTTGATGCTCATCACTACCTCCTGATCAGGTTTCTAGCCGCCTCACGGAACTATGTTACAATGCCCCAAGCGTAACGTCAAGGCTATATGATAGTGCTTATATTACAAACTGTAAAGGGAGGAAAATGATGGCGGCAACAACCGACGCAATACCCAGCTTCAAATTACGCACGCGCAGCAGAAATTATCTCGTTTATCTCATTATCTTTATGGGACTGGTGGCCGTGATGGATCAATACATCTCGACGATCAAGACGACGGCGATTCCATACATTATCGAGGCATATGGTATCTCTGTGTCAGATTTTTCCCGGTACGAGGCGCTTTATTTGGCCTCCACGTTCCTCATCTTTCTACTCAACGGCTTGAACGACATCATCGGGCGTAAGTCGTCCATCCTTGTACTGATTTTGCTGATGGGGTTGTCGTCGCTTGGGATCGTGCTCTTCACCCCCACCCTGCACCTCTTTATGGTGTTCTACACGATTGCAGTGTTTACGACGGTCTCCAATATGTGGTCCATTCCGGTGAGCGAGGAATCACCTGCCGACAAGCGCGCGAAATACGTGGCGGTTGTCTATATCATTGGTTTGATCCCGTTGCAGGCCCTCCTGCCACCACTTTTGATGGATGTTATGGGCCTAAGCTGGAAATGGATGTACGGCGTGATGTTCGTGCTGATGATCCCGGTGATCGTGATGTGGTTTTTCATGCGTGAGACCGGGCGTTATAATGTCGTCAAAGCCGAGCGCTGTGCGGGAACTCGCAAAAACCACATGTTCGGCGTGGGCGTCATCAACCGGCGTGATGTGCGTTATATCGCCATCGCGGCCTCCATCTGGTTGTGCTGGCTGGTTTACCAGTTTTTCTATTTCCAGGCTGGATATTACTTCATGAACCTTCACGGCTACACCCTCGGACAGTGGTCGATGGTGCTGTTGGCTTCGCTGGTGATGGCGATCATCGGTGGGGTGAGCGCCGGCACGATTATGGATCGCATCGGACGGACGCCGGCCTTTATCGGCGGATGCGTTGGCCTGGCAGCCATCCTCGTCGTCCTCGGTTTTGGCCGCGGCTGGGTGTTGCCCGTGGCGGTTGCCATCACCGGCTTCTTCACCTCCTTCACCTACACGTGGATCGTCGTCTACGTGCCGGAGGTCTTTCCCACCGAGCGGCGCGGAGCCTGTATTGGCTGGACGACGACCGTGGCGCGCATCTCTTACGTGGTAGGGCCGGCTTTGGTGGCCGTCCTTTTGGACGCTTTTCCCACGATGCAGTGGTTCTGGGTGGTGGCGGCTGTGATCATCCTGCTGCCGATTGCCATCATTCACTTTGCCAATCCCTATGAGACCAAGACGCACGAGTTGGAAGAAATCGAGACCAGGCGGTAACCTGTGCAAATGATCACCACACCACCTTTCATTGACGAGGCTGCGCGGCACTACGGCGTCGTGGCTGCCGATCTCACGCCGATGGTCGGCGGGCACGTCACGTACGTCTGCAGTTTTAGGCGAGATGGTAAGGATTGCGTGCTCAGAATTACGCCGCCCAATGAAGAAATCGACTTGCCTGGGATGCGCGCCATTCTGCCGTGGATACACTTTCTCGCGGCGGGTGGCGCATCGGTGGCTGCGCCTGTGCCCTCGCAAAACGGCAATTTGATCGAGGCGTTTGAACAGGCTGGGCAAACCTACATCGCCGTGGCCTTCGAGCGAGCGCCAGGCGTCCGGGGCGAAGAACTCACCTTCGACCAGTGGAACGACGCCCTCTTCGCGCGCCTAGGGCAGACCGCCGGCAAAATGCACGCGCTTGCCAAAGCCTACATCCCGCCTAACACCGATCTCAAACGCCCCGAGTGGAACGCCGCCGCCAATTGCTTCCATCCCCCAGAACAATTCCCGCCGTCCGAGGCCATCATCGCAGCGAAGCAAGTGCGCCTCTTCGAGTATGTGCAGACGCTGCCCAAGGACCGGGATAGCTACGGGATGATCCACGCCGACTTGCACGGGGGCAATTTCTTCGTGGACGTGGACACAAACACCATCACCGTCTTCGATTTCGACGATTGCGCCTACGGCTGGTATGTGATGGACATTGCGATGGGGGTGTTCGATGCGCTGGTGCTTTATCCGGGGGCAGACTGCGAGGCTTTTGCCGCGCGATTCTTGCGCAGCTACCTCCAGGGCTACTGCACCGAGAACGCCATCAGTGCTTTCTGGCTCAGCCAACTCCCGCATTTCCTTAAACTGCTGGAGATCGGCGTCTACGCGGAGGTCCGCACTTATCACGATCCCGCCGATACGGGATCGTGGGTGGGGAAGTTTATGGCAAACCGTAAATACCGCATCGAGCACAATGTCCCTTACGTCGATCTTGACTTCGTCAATATGCTGCGGTGAGCTGATGTGCTGTCTGGTTATTGACAAGACCTCTCTGTGAGAGGTCTTTTTGTTTTCCTGGTCATCTGACCAGTTCGGAAACTCATCACTCGTACGGCGCAGAAGTGGAACTTTTCCCCACAGAACGGCGTCACAGATATGAAAGGGTATCCAATGGCAAAAGGAGAAAAAAGATGAATACCAAACTGTTGGCGCTATGGCTCTTGGCCTGTCTTTTGTTCGTCGCCGGCTGTGGAGTGCCGGTGAGCGGGGCGAAATCCCCGCAGTCGCATCCTGCCGGTGCAGAAACTGTGGACGCCGAATCTTCGGCGGTTGAGGTTGATGGGGAAACCGTGGGGTTGGCAAACCCGGCTTCCGTCCATTGTGAAGAACAGGGCGGCACGCTTGATATCCGGGACACGGATGTGGGCCAGTATGGCGCGTGTGTCTTCTCCGATGGGAGCGAATGTGAGGAATGGGCATTTTTCAAGGGTGAATGTACTCCCGGCCTGAAGGCTGACGAACCACTGGACAGCGAGGTCACTGCCGAACCGGTCGAAGACTGGGTTGGTGTCGTGGTGAGCAATCCAGAAGGCGCGCAGTTCGACGATTATTTCCAGATGTTGGATCAGAACGGCACGCGCGTCGGCATCACAGGAACCGATGTTATTGGCGAGCAGCTCGTCGCTTTGCGTGACACCGGCACGCTAATTCACGTCTGGGGCATCATCCGCCGCGACGTCCCAGATGCTTACGGTGCGCAGATCGAAGTCACGCGATTGGAGACCGAGTAACGATGGGCGACACTCAACAGTTAAGCCTCTGGTGTTTCATTCCAGAGGCTTTTTTTATACTTGGAGTCCCGTTCAGTCTGTCCACCGGAACAATGTCGAAACAGTCGGAACCATATCGGCGACTGAGGCCTGCCGGTTTCCCTCGTTCGCGCAGCGGTCGGTGATTACGCCGTTGACCGTTTCACGCAGCCAGACAACGCTATTTGCATTCCCACCCGGATAGGCGAAGGTCAATACCGTTTCCGATTCGCCGGGCAGTAATCCGCCATGGACCCCACGCGCCGGCCCGCCGAAGTAATAACCTTCGCGCCCTTTCGCTACCAGGAGCAGGTCTCCGCTGCTTTCCGACGCCAGCAGTCTCAGCCGGTTGACCGCGTCCACGTACCCCAATTCTGGACGCGCAGTCAGATAGTCGCTCAATGTCTGTGTCTCCCCCTTGCCCAGGTAGGCCTGATATGCGGCGTGCCACCCATCGCTTTCCACGTTGCGAATCAGAATTGCGTCTAGCGTGGCGTGCAATTCCTCGGCATAGCGCCCCTGTACGTTCATCTCGTGAAATGCCTCCGCCACCGGAAGTATGTCTTCTGTATAGCGTGGGCGATCGGCCCAGCGCCCATCACGTCGTTGCAGATAGACGTGCGCCAATCCACCGTTTAGTCCCATCACCGCGTCACAGTTGGGGTCCTCGCCGGGAATGTCGTGAACGTCCAACCCCAGGGCATTGAACACATGCCCCAATTCCAAATCGAAAGGGAACCCCATACGCAGGGAGTGGCGATCATCGGGCACGGCATCTATCTGCCCGTGGTCACTCACCAGGACGAAGAGCGCGCCGTCGAGCATGCCGTGGCGCGCGAGCGCATCCAGTAGTAGTCCGATTTGGGCATCGATGACTTCATGGAGATACTCGGCCTGGCTGTCAGGCCCATGCACATGGCTGTGATGGTCAAGCCCCATGAAATAGGCCATCAACACGGCGGGGCGGTATCCCTTCTCTAGCTCGCGGATCAGGCGTTGCAGCATCCCAGCATCGTATTGTCCAGCCTCCATCCCCAAAATGCCCCGTCCTTTTGTGAAGCGCGCGATATCGAGCACACTGGGAGGCTGCCAGACATCCGCGCCACGGGCATACATATGATAGAAGACCGCCGAGGGCAAATCGCGCGCGGCTGCCCTTTCATAAAGCGTGGGTGTTGTGCTGTGCAGAAACCGTGACGCCAGCGCATCGGTGAAGACGGCCACAGCGTCGTCTACGGCCAGTGTGTCACCCACGTCAAACCCGAAGTGGCGTGGACGTCCGTTGGAGATGCGCCCAAACCGGTCGAAGCTTTCGTTGCCGGGGATGCCGTGTTCGCAGGGATGTTGTCCCGTGACAATGCTGGCCTGCGCCGTAAACGTGATCGCTGGCGCAGTGCTTACCGCTTCCACGTGACACGCGCGCGTCCCTTCGCGCCCACCGACCATGCGCGCGATGTTCGGAACTTCGCCGACAGCCAGCGCCTGCAAGAACACGTCACGCCGAAGGCCATCAATATCGATTATGATCAGTGAATGTGGTGACTGCATGACTTGAACGCTCCTAAAATCAGTGTATGTAAAGTGTACACAAATTGCCTTTTCCGTCTAGTCGATTATGCTATCGTCGCGGGTGTGCCAGATTGTCTTAATCCCTCCACGAATCGTTCAACAGTTATCGCCGTTCGCTCTCTGCCTCTTTTGCGGTATAATAGGCTTTTGGAAACCCTCACGTTTCCTGATTGTCTGTCACAAATTCCATGAATTTGGCACGCCTTCGTGAAATTCATGGCGTTTGCGGGGCAACCATCACCATCCCACGATGCTGAACCAGTGGAGGATTGGATCTTTTGGACACTGAAAACGAGACCGGAATCATCAGGACAGTGGATATTCAACACGAGATGCGCACGGCGTATCTCGATTACGCAATGAGCGTGATTGTGGCACGAGCGCTGCCCGACGCGCGCGATGGCCTCAAGCCCGTGCAGCGCCGCATCCTGTACGCGATGCACGATATGGGCGTGCGCCCCACTACGCCGCACAAGAAATCCGCCCGTATCGTCGGTGAAGTGCTTGGTAAGTACCATCCCCACGGCGACTCCGCCGTCTACGAGGCGATGGCGCGTCTGGCGCAGGATTTCTCCGTGCGTTATATGTTGGTCGATGGGCAGGGTAACTTTGGCTCCATCGATGGCGACTCGCCTGCCGCCATGCGCTACACCGAGGCGCGCCTCTCGCACATCGCGATGGAACTGCTCAACGACATCGAGAAAGAAACCGTCGATTGGGTCGAAAACTTCGACGGCAGCTTGCAAGAACCCGCTGTGCTGCCCGCACGCTTGCCCAACCTGCTCGTCAACGGCGCGTCGGGCATCGCTGTGGGGATGGCGACCAGCATCCCGCCGCACAACCTGGGCGAAATCGTGGACGCGTTGGTGCACATTCTCGACAACTGGGATCGCCGCGAGGAAATCGGCGTCGAAGAGTTGATGGAGTACGTCAAGGGGCCGGATTTCCCCACCGGTGGGCAAATCCTGGGACACGAGCCGATTGTCAAGGCGTATGCCACCGGGCGGGGCAAGGCCGTGGTGCGCGCCGTCGCCAACGTCGAGGAGATGCGCGGGGGCCGTTTCCGCCTTGTCATCACTGAAATTCCTTACCAGCTCAACAAATCGAGCCTGCTCGAACGCATTGCTATGCTCGTCCGCGAGGGTAAACTGGAGGAAATCAGCGACTTGCGTGACGAATCCGACAAGCGCGGAATGAGCATCATCATCGAACTCAAACGCGGCGCACAGCCGCAAAAGGCGCTCAATCGCCTCTACAAACACACCCCTCTGCAATCCACCTTCGGCATTCAATTGCTCGCGCTGGTGGATGGCGTGCCGCGCGTGCTGCCGCTCCGGCGCTTGCTCCAGATCTTCCTCGACCACCGCATCGATGTGCTGGTGCGCCGCACGCAGTACGATCTGAACAAGGCGCAAGCCCGCGCGCACATCGTCGAGGGCCTGCTCATTGCGTTGAATCACATGGACGCGATTATCAAGACGATCCGCGAAAGCCCGGACGTGGATACTGCCCGCGATCGGCTGATGGCGAATTTCGGTCTGAGCGAGCTGCAGGCGCAAGCGATTCTCGATATGCAACTGCGTCGCCTCACCGGGCTGGAACGCCAGAAGCTCGAAGAGGAATATGCCGAGCTACTCAAGACGATTTCCTACCTCGAAGGACTGCTGGCTTCGCCCTTGCAACAACGTGAAGTCATCCGCCAGGACCTGATCGAGCTGCGTGAGCACTATGCCGACCTGCGCCGTACGGCCATCCGCCCCAACGCGGACGCCTCCCTCGACGAAGAAGACCTGGTCGAAGAGGAAGACGTGCTGATCGCCATCACGCAGCGCGGCTACATCAAGCGCATGCCCTGGACGACCTTCCGCGCGCAAGGACGTGGCGGGCGCGGCGTCATCGGCATGGCGACCGGCGACGAAGACGAGATCACCACGCTGCTTTCAGCCTACAGCCATGACACGTTACTCTTCTTCACCGACAAAGGGAAGGTCTACCAGGAGAAAGTCTACCAGATCCCCGATGCCGGGCGCACGGCCAAAGGTTCGATGATTGCCGGCATCCTGGCGGTGGGGGCCGAAGAGCACGTCACCGCCGTCGTGCCCGTGTCGAACCTTAAGAACGTGCCAGGCAGCGGCGACATGTTGAGCCTCGACGACGCGCCAGACAGCGACAGTATGCCGGCCTCCGGCGATGAACTGCTTTCCGATGGCGAACCACTTCCAAGCGAGAGCCTGCCAGACGAGGGTCTGTCAGGGGAGGTGCATTATTTGTCGATGATCACGCGATTGGGTCGGATCAAGCGGGTTCCCCTTTCGGAATTCAGCGCCGTGCGTCCCAGCGGCCTCATTGCTATCTCGCTCAACACTGGCGATGAATTAGGCTGGGTGCGCCTTACGCAGGGCAACGACGATCTCATCCTGGTGACGGAGCAAGGACAAGGATTGCGCTTCAACGAGCAGGATGTGCGCCCGATGGGACGTACGGCGGCCGGCGTCATCGCCATCCGTATGGATGATGGCGACCGCCTGACCATCGCTGAGGTGGTGGAACCGAATGGATCGCTTTTCCTGGCTTCGCTGAAAGGGTACGGGCGCTGTACTGCGCTGGACGAGTTCCGCACACAGGGACGCGGCGGCAAGGGCGTGATTGCTTTCCGGGTCAACGATATGACCGGTCCCGTCGTGGATGGCCGTGTGGTACAGGATGATGACGAAATCACGTTGATGTCGGAAAGCGGCATCGTGCTGCGCACCCGCGTGGATAAGATCCCCAAGATGGGACGCTACTCGCGCGGCGTGCAGATGATGGGTCTGAAGAACGGCGACCGGGTCGCTACTCTTGCACGGCTGCCCAGTGGCGGTACGCCCAACGGCAGCGCGAATAACGGCAATGGTGATACAGCCAACAGCAACGACGATATCAACAATCGCAACGGCGAAGTGAATTCTACCGTGAGTCACACCGATCCTGAAGAAATACCAGACCTGATTCGTGAAGATTCGGCGACTGTAGATATTCGTTAAGATTCGTGGTTAGATCCTAAAGGAGCGTCGATATGCGCGACACAATCCGGCCTCGCTCCAGTCAATTGACGGCGCTGCTGCCAACGGCAGATGCCGAGTTGTTGGCTGAAACGTTGGTGGCGTTCGCCAACGCTGACGGCGGCACGCTTTACGTGGGCGTCACCGATGATAGCGACGCTGCCGACGGCGGCGTGCCGACTCCCGGCACGCCTACCGGGGACCTCTATCCCGAAGAATTCGGCGAAGTCGTGCAGCAGGCCGAACGGCTCTGCCGCCCACCGGTTCCCGTGCAATGGGAACAGGTCGAGACCGGAGGAGCGTTCGTCTTCGTGGGACGCGTGCAGCGCAGCACCGAATTGCACACGCTACACGACGGACGGGTACTCGTGCGCGCAGGCGTAGAAAACCGCCCGCTCGACGGTGCAAAGGTGCAGCAGATCCTCGCCAGCCGCTCCACGGGGGAATACGAAGCCGAGCCGGTTCCCGGCGCGACACGCGACGATTTCGATGCCGACACGCTGCGCGAATTCGTCGAGAGGTGGGAAAAGCGCCAGGGACGCCCACTCAGCCGCCCGCTCGATGACGTGCTCGTGGAAATGGGATGGCTGCTCCCCGGAGGCGCGCCAACTGTGGCGGGCATCCTCCTCTTCGGCAAAAACCCGCAGGCATTCATTCCCCGCAGTGGACTGACGTTCGTGCGCTTCGACGGCACGCAGGTTCATCGCGAAGGCGGCGATCCCGGTTACGGGCGGCGGGTGGAGTTCACCGGCCCGCTGGCACACATCGTCCAGCGCGCGTGGGACATCCTGCAGGATGAAATTCGCGTGGGCGCGGTGGTGCGCGGCCTGGAGCGCAAAGAGCAGTGGCAGTACCCACCGACCGCCATCCGCGAGGCGCTGGTTAACGCCGTGGCGCACCGCGACTATCGCGTGCGCGGACGTGCCATCGAAGTGCGGATGTTTGTCGATCGGCTAGAGATTTCCAGCCCTGGCGGGCTACCCGGTTTCATCACCATCGACAACATCGTGGATGAGCACTTCTCGCGCAACCCGCGCATCGTCAATGGTCTATTCCAGTGGGGTTATATCGAAGAGCTGGGGCTGGGCGTGGACCTGATGATCCAGGATATGGTGAACGCCGGACATCCACCACCGCAATTCCGCGCGCTGGACTATGCGTTCACCGTCGTCTTCGAAAACGTGCATCAGCGCCAGCCTATCGCACCCGCTGCCGTCGATTTGACGATGAACGAGCGGCAGGCCAAGGCGCTGACTTACCTGCAGAAAAACGAGCGTATCACCAACCGCGACTATCAAGCGCTTTGTCCCGACGTGACTGCCGAAACACTGCGTTTGGACCTGTCGGACCTGGTCGAGCGTGGCGTGCTCCTCAAGATTGGGGAGAAGCGGGGGACGTATTACATCCTGAAGTAAGGAGCATGGAGTACGGAGTAAGGAGGAGGATCGACCAAATTCCACCTCCCTACTCCCACCTCTACTCCATACTTCTTACTTCTTACTCCCTTTTCTGAATTCCTCCATCACGCGCGCCCAACTCATGCTCGCGCTGGAGAGCAGCGTGTCGGCGCGGAAGAAGCGCGCGGCGATGAGAACGAAGAGGTACGTCGTTATTGCCAACCCTACCAGGCTAACAATCGGCTGCCAAAATGGCACGCCACCCGCCGCAAGACGTGGTAGCATCGCTGTGGGCGCAGTCAGCGGGAAGAGACTCACGATTGTAGCCAACGCACCGTTTGGCGATTCGACGAAGGCATTGCTCAACAGTACCGGAATCATCATCGGCACCATCACGATGTAGGTGAACTGCCCGGTTTCACGGGCGTTCGGCGCCAGCGCGCCAATCGCTCCCAATGCCGAGGCATAGAGGATATAGCCCAGCACGAAGTAGAGCAGCCCCCATACCAGGAATCCCGGCGGCAAAGTGACTTGACTCAGCATGATACCCAACGTTGCCAGCATCGAACCACCACGTTGTATCGTCAACAAGCTGCCGCCGAGCCAGATGCCCATCTGCAGCAGCCCCACCAATCCAAGGCCGAGCACCTTCCCCAACATCAGATCGCGGGGACGTAGACTCACCAACAGGACTTCTACAGTGAGGTTTTCCTTCTCCCGCGAGACGCTGCGCAGCATGAAGCTGCTGCTCATCGAGAGCACGAAGAAGAAGATGAAGAGCACACCATAACTCACCATAAACCGCGTTCCGAAGTCTGCATCGGCGGTAGTGTCTTGGGCTGCCAGAGCCGTGGTGTCAAGGTTGGCGATGGGATTGGCGACCCGTCTGGCTACCATCTCGTCGCCCACCAGGTTGAAGCTGAGCATGTACTGGAAGATGTCGCCGCTCCCGATGTTGCTGAGCGGCGCGAAATCTTTCTCCACCGCGAGGAGGTCGCCGGTAGCGATATAATCCGCCGAGATCACGTAATATTCCCGCAATTGCCCGTCCAACAGCGCCGCGTGCGCGCTGGACTCGTCAGGAAACGCTCTCACCAGCGTGTCCGGGATGCCGGGAGGCAGTTGAGTGATCAATCCCGCTTGATCCACGTATCCAATTGCCAGTGCGTTTCCTTGCTCTGCACTGGCGAGTACATCCTCTTCCTGTTCGACCATGCCCTGGCCGAGAAATTGTGTCCCAAGGGTGAAGACCATAATCACCGCAGGCAGCAAGAACGTAGTAATCCAAAACGAAGGCTTGCCGAGCGTATTGCGGATTTCATGTTTGATGACTAACCAGATGTTACGCATACCCTACCCCCTTCACGATCGTTCGGCGCGCAGCCGGCCGATGATGGTTTTGAGGCGCAATGGCTGTCCATAATGCAACATCCCAATGCGGAAGATGCGGGCGGCGAGCCATACACTTGCCCCTGCCGAAGCAACCAACAGCACCCAACTCACGACCAACTGCCACAGCGGCACCGTCGTGATGGCCCAGCGCATCGTGACGGTGACAAAAGCCGTGGTAGGGAACAGCGTCAGCGCCACGATCAACGGACTGTTTGGTTTTGTCATAATCACTGTGATGAGGAAAAACGGCAGCATGAAGAACATGTTGAGGATACCCGTGATTTGCTGCCCCTGGCGCAGATCGGAGACCATGCCGCCCACTGCCGTCATGATCCCGGCGGTCAGAGCATAAGCCGGCAAAAAGAAAAGCGCGACGACGACGAGCAACGTCCACGGGATGCGCACCCCTTGCACTTCTGGTACAAAGAACGACGCGACGAGCAGCGCAAGCACGCCCGTCAAGACCCATATTCCCAACTGCGTCAGTCCCACGCTCATCAAACCAAGTGCCTTGCCACCGATCAGTTCCCCTGGGCGCACCGAAGTCGCCAGCACCTCGATCGTGCGATTCTCTTTTTCGTCGGTGATCGCCTGAAGCATGTAGCTGCCGGAGTTCATCACCGCAAAGATGAAGAAGAAAGCTGCGACATAGGGCACAAGGAAGCCCAACATATTCTCGCCTTCGAGTTCCTGGCTGCCATCACTGGAGCGGAAGGTGATCGAAGAGCCTTCCACGATGCGCTGTTGAATATCCGTGGGATGTGCGGCGAGCAAATTGGCGCGCAGAAAACTGGCGAAGTCATCCTGAGCGATTCCGCCGGGACGCTGGCTGAGGTAAAAGAGCTGGACGCTCCCGGATTGCATGTAATCCGCCGGGATGATGTAGTACGCCTGAATCCTCTCGGCTTCCAATGCCGCGCGTGCCGCATCCTCGTCGGGGAAAGCCTGTATCGCTACCGGCGCTTTGCCGCTTTCATCCGGCGGCAGCGTGACGGCAGCGTCGAGCAGCCCGGTGTAATCGACGTAGCCCAACGGCAAGTCGCCGCGTTGGCCAAGCGACGCCAGGATAGCCACCACCATCACACCGATAATCATCACCGGCAACCACAACGTTCCCACCAAAAACGATTTCTGCCGGACGATCTTCAGATACTCGTGTTTAGCGATCAACCAAAAGCTACGCATGCGCCGCCTCCTCGTGCCCGGCGCCCTGCACCACGGTGACGAAGATGTCTTCGAGCGACGGTTCGGCGATCTCGAAGCGCTCCAGCTTGACGTTGTCCTGGCGCATAATCGCCCGCAGTACATCCTGCGAATCCACGCCCACACCCAGCGTCAGGTTCCACGCTCCGTTGTGGCGGCGAGCCTCCAGCACGCCGGGCAGATTGGTGAAATCTCCCTGTCCCTCAATGGTCAGCGCGTTTCCGGCAAAGTCGCGCTTGATCTGGTCCACCTCACCGTAGAGCACGTTGCGCCCGTGGTCGATGAGGAGGATGCGGTTGCACAGCTCCTCCACTTGATGCATCTGGTGAGCCGACATGATGATCGTCTTGCCCTGCCGTCGCAGGTCTTCGATGATGTCCTTCACCAGCCGTGTGTTCACCGGATCGAGTCCCGAGAACGGCTCATCCACGATCAACAAATCCGGATCGTGGAGCAACGTGGCAATGAGCTGCGCCTTCTGCTGCATACCCTTGCTCAGGTTCTGCACCTTCTGCTGGCGGAAGTCGACCAGATCGAAACGTTCCAACCAGGGTTCCAACCGCGCGCGCGCGGTTGCTTCGTCGATGCCCTTCAGCGTCGCCAAAAACAGCAACGTCGGCTCCAGTTTGAGGTCTTTGTACAGGCCGCGCTCCTCCGGCATATAGCCGATGCGGTTCTTCTTCTCTTCGGTCAGCTTGCCGTCGAAGATGACGACCTCGCCATGATCGGGCCGGAAAATATCCAGCATCATGCGGATCGTTGTCGTCTTGCCCGCGCCATTTGGTCCGAGCAGACCGAACACCTCGCCCGGATACACCTCGAACGAAACATCCTGCACGGCCTTGACCTCGCCGAAAGCTTTGCTGACGTGTGAAACTTTGACTGTCGTCATGAAATTGCCTCCCGAATTGCGAATCACTTTTGTGTCGAGCTTATTATAACCGAAACATGGGAAAGGAACATTGCCCGAAGGAACGAATTTTGTCCTGTACTTTTGTTCAAGGATAAAGTATACAAATTTATGGTAAAATAGTATCTATGACCGAGTACACACAACTCGAACAAGGTATTCGCGCTTTGGAGGCGCAGCGCGGCGCGTTGGGTGACGCTGTCGTCGATGCGATGATTGCCGCTGCGCGCGATAAGCTGGCAGCGTTGGAAAATGGCGCGTCTACCAGCGCCGCCGTGCCAACAGGCGACGTACGTTCGGCGGGCATCCGCGGTGAGCGCCGGCTCGTCACCGTGGTCATCGCCGATGTGAAAGGCTCCACGCAGTTGTTGGAACACCTTGGTACCGAAGCCTGGGTCAAGCTGATGAACCGCCTCTTCGCCATCCTGGAAGCGGAAATCAACCGCTTTGGCGGCGCGGTCGATCAGTTTCGGGGCGACGGTCTGGTGGCGTTCTTCGGCGCGACGGAGACGCACGAGGACGATCCCGTGCGGGCTGTGCTGGCGACATTGGCGATGCAAGAGGCGCTTAAACCACTGGCAGCCGAATTGCGCGCCCGCGAGAGCGTCGAATTGCGCCTGCGCATCGGTGTGAATACCGGTGAAGTCATCGTCGGTAAGCCGCAGGCGCAACGGGAGGAAACAGCCATGGGCGAGGCCATCACCATAGCCGCGCGCATGGAGCAAGCCGCTGAGCCGGGGACCGTCCTCGTGAGCGAGCACACCTACCGGCTAACCTGGACGCAGTTCCGGTGGCGTCCGCTGGGCGCGCTGGCGGCCAAAGGTGTCCGCCGCCCCATCGCTGTCTACCGCCCCCTGGCGGCCAAAGCGACCGCCGAGAAGATACGCGGCATCCCCGGCCTGGAAGCACCTCTGGTGGGCCGGAAAACCGAGTTATCTGCCTTGCAGCACGCCATTGCGCGCTTGCACTCCGGAGAAGGCGGCCTCGTCACGATCGTCGGTGAGGCCGGATTGGGAAAGTCGCGATTGGTGGCAGAACTGCGCCGGAGTGCTGGCGGGCGTCGCGCCGATATGCAGTGGGTCGAAGGCCGCTGTCCCTCCTACGGTACCTCCATCGCCTACCTGCTCTGGGTAGACGTGCTGCGAGGATTGTTGGATGTGACGGCGGATGCATCACCACAGACCATCCGCGATGCATTGCGCGCGCGGGTACAGGCCCTGGCGGATGTCAAATCGTCCTATCCCGAGAGGCATCCCACCCTCTATCCCTACCTCAGCCAATTGCTTGGGTTGCCGCTTGACGTGAAAATGGCTGCCAAACTATCAGCCGTGGAGGGTGAGGAACTCAAGCGCGGCACGTTCCGCGCCATCGAAAGCCTCATCGAAAGCACGGCCCGGCAGCATCCGCTGGTGATCGTCTGCGAGGATTTACATTGGGCCGATCCCACGTCACTGGAACTGTTGGAGCGCCTGTTACGGATAACGAGCCGCGTTCCGTTGTTGTTTATCTGCGTACTGCGCCCCGAAACGGCCCACGGCGGTGCACTCGTCAAGCAGCTTGCCGCGCGACGCGGCGGGCGCCAGCACACTGACCTATGGCTGACGCCTCTCTCTACCGTGGAAAGCGAAACGCTGCTGCATCATTTGCTGCGCATGGATGAACTGCCCCAACCACTCAAGGCTCGCATCCTCAATCACGCCGAGGGCAATCCGTTCTATATCGAGGAATTGATCCGCTCGCTGCTCGACGACGGCGTGATCGTCTGGGATAAAGACCGAGGGCGCTGCGAAACGACGTGCGAACCCACCGAGATCGCCATCCCCAACACCCTCTACGGCGTGCTCATGGCCCGCATTGACCGGCTTCCGGAGGATGCCAAACGGGTGCTGCAACTGGCCTCAGTGGTGGGACGTACCTTCCCGCGCCGCATGTTGGACGCTATCAACCGCCGGCGTTACAACCTGGATAGCGCCCTGCTCACCTTGGAGCGCGAGGAACTGGTCTACGAGCAGAAATCGGGGCCGGACCCGGAATACGTCTTCAAGCACCATCTGATCCAGGAGGCGGCTTATAGCAGCCTGCTCAAACAAGAGCGGGCGGTCCTGCATCAATGGGTGGCCGAGTTCCTGGAAGGCCTGCGGACCGAAGTGCGCGACGCCTACGTGGGGGTCTTCGCCCATCACTGGGAGCGTGCTGACCGGCCCGATCGCGCGGTCGCCTATCTGCTGCGCGCCGGAGAACGGGCGGCGTCGCAGTTTGCCAACGTCGAGGCCGCGGAGTATTTCAGCCGGGCGCTGGCATTGACCCCAGGTTATAGCCTCGAGCGCTATACACTGCTGCTGGCCCGCGAGCGCATCTATGACTTGATGGGCGCGCGCGAAGCGCAAGCGCACGACCTGGATGCTTTGGAGATGTTGTCCCAGGCGTTGAACGATCCACAATGCGAAGCGGAAATCGCACTGCGCCGCGCCCACTACACCGAAAACGCGCGCGATTATCCAGCAGCGATAGCAGCAGCGCAAAAGGCCATCCGCCTGGCGCGAGTCGTGCGCGACGTGCACAGCGAAGCCGCTGGCTACCTGGCGTGGGGGCGCGCACTTTTCTACCAGGGCGATTACCGCGAAGCCAGACGCCAACTGCAACAGGCACTCGATTGCTCGATGGACATTCCGCAGGTCCAGGCCGACAGCTTGCGCAGTCTCGGCATGGTCGCTGAGGATCAGCGTGAGGCGCGCGACTGCTTTCGGCAGGCGTTGCACATCCACCGCAAAATCGGCGATCAACGCGGCGAATGGGCGACGCTCTACAGCCTCAGCGTGCTGTTTTTGGAGCAGGAGAACTGTGCCCAGGCTATGAAGTACGGCGAGCGCGCGTTGCGCATCTGCCGGAAAATTGGCGACCGGCAAGGCGAGCGAATGGCGTTGGACAATCTGGGCTACGTGGCGCTGTGCCAGGCCGATTATGAACGCGCTCGCGCGTATTTCGAACAAACGCTGCGGCTCTGTCAAAAGATCAGCGACTGTCACAGTGAAGGTCACACGTTGGTCCACCTCAGTGAACTCTCCCACCTGTTCGACGAATACGCCGATGCCAGAACGCACGCAGAAGCTGCCCTGCATCTGGCGCAAGAAACAGATGATCGCCCGGTGGAAGGCGACGCGCTGACCTTTCTGGGGCACGCGCTGTGGGGATTGGGGCAGCGCGACGCAGCGACGGAGGCATACCGGCAGGCGCACGCAGTGCTCACTGAGTTCGGCGAAGTGCACCTGGCACTCGATCCACTCGCCGGTTTGGTGCGCAGCGCATTCGAAGCAGGCAACACTGCGCAAGCGTTACGCAACGTCGAGAAGATTCTGCGCGAGCTGGATGCATTGCCGCTCGACGGCAGCGAGGAATTCTTACGCATCCACCTGATTTGCTGGCAGGTGCTCCACGCCCTGCGCGACTATCGCGCGCGCACCATTCTCGCTACGGCGCACCGCGCGTTACGTCGCCGCGCCACGAAGATCGGCGACCCGGAGGTTCGGCGGGCGTTTTTGGAAGATATACGCCTGCACCGGGAGATTGTGCAGGCGTTTGAGGGGTAAAATACTCTATCTCCCCAGAGATTGAATAGCTGCATAGAGACCTCGCACCACCATTTCCATGCGTTCATAATCCAGAGTCTCGGATGTATCCGTAGGCGTGTGATAGTTCTCGTTGCGAAAGTCGGCAGTATCTGTAACCAGTATGGCCTGGCTATAACCTGCCTCCCAATAGCTTTGATGGTCGGCGTGGGCGATTTTGGGAAGCATCCAAGGCGGAAGGTTCACTGAGTGGACCGGAAGAACAGACTCTCTTCGCATAGCCTGTTTGACGCGGCGCGCCAGCCATCCTTGCTCCCACTTCCCGGCGATAAGAATCCAATTGCCGGTCGTCGGATAAAACGGTCTCAAAAGAGATGGCCCTTCTTGAGTGTGGGGTTCGTCCTTAAAATAGCCGATCATGTCTATGATGATGACCGCGCGGACACGGGCTTCCTGAAGTTCCAGGCGTGTAGCGTGACGTTGGCTTCCGACATAGCCGTATTCTTCCAGGGTGTGCGCGACCAACTCGACTTGCAGTGGCAAGTCCGTTTTCCCGAGTAGATAAGCCAATTCGATCAGTCCGGCCACGCCGCTGGCATTATCATCCGCAGCGGGGGAGTCTATCACAGCATCATAATGTGCGCCTACGATGATCCGCTCATCTGAAACAGGCCCGAACATCGCGATTACGTTGCGATACTCGACCCCGTCCGACATCATGAAAACCTGCTCCGTCACGCTTCCCCCTGCTTTTTCGAACGTTCCACGAATGTACGCTGCCGCGCACTCCAGGGTTTCCGGATGATCGGTGTCGCGCGGCGCGCACGTTTCGGCCAGCGTACGGACGTGGGTTTCGAGGTGCATGGGAGATGCCGGTGCAATGGGATTGACCGGTCCAGGGAGAAGCAATGGCTGTGTCGCCCAAAACCACAGCACAACCGACATCCCCAAAAGCGCCACGGTGATGCTCACAAGCCGCCGTCGCCACGTGCGACGCTGGACGGTTACGCCGCGATCTGCCTCAAGATGTCGAGACATGGTGCGCTTTCAGACGCTTGAGCAAATCGGCGATTTGGATTTGTAGCGCGTTATCGTTTGCCTTTGTCGAATACGCTTCCAGTTCAGCAATGACCTGAGGTAAATTGTCGATTTGGGCACTAACAGCCTGCGTGAGCGTGAGTTGGGTGACCGTAGGAGCCAGGACGGAAAGCACCTGATTGTAATCCGCAACCGCCTTGTCCCATTCTCCTATGTCCGCATAGATATTGCCACGCACAGCATAGGCCATCGCCACTGACGCATCTAGGGCGAGGGCTTGTTCTGCGTCCAGCAGGGCCTGACCGAGTTGCCCGGACTGGAGATAGCTATCAGCCCGTTTGAGATAGGCAACCATAGCATCCGGCTTCAATTCGATGGTTATGCTGTAGTCGGCAATTGCCTGTTCGAACTGGTGTTGATGGAAGTGAGCGTTCGCGCGGCTTTGATACGCGTAATAGACATATTCCGAGTTGGGATCGACTTCAATCGCCTTGTCGTAATCTTGAACGGCCAGAGCAAACTTGCCAAGCTGTTCGTAGGCGTTGCCACGATGGACGTAGGCAACCTGAGACTGATTGGGGGCCAATGCGATGGCTTGTGAGAATCCCTTGATGGCAAGTTCGTAGTCGCCCTCATTGTAAGCGGCGACCGCAGCCTCGTAATATCTGGAGGCTTCCATTTGCGGATCAGACGCTTTTTTGCAGGCTGTGTTTATTGACACGATGACTGCCAGCAGCGTCAACAGCCTGATGCCTCGTTTAATCAGTTCAGACATAGCCATTGCCCTCCTGTGCTACTTATGAGGTAGAAAAGACTTATCCTTTCTGTTGTGGCGTCGCCTGGTTGAGGATCTGGTTCATAATGAAACTATACGCCCAGTGCGCTTTGTCGGCTCCCCGAAACTCGAAGGTGTGATTTCCGGCTGAGGTAATCAGTGTGATCGTGCTCGTCTTGAAGATAATGCCCTCATCCTCCGAAGCTACCCCAATCACCCGATGATACGGAATAGAGATCATCGCTTTTCTGGGGGCGAGAAACACCTGGTCGTAAAAGATGATCCGTTGATCAGTGATCCCCACAAAGCCGGTACCGCCGCCTTTGCAATCGAAAACGGCATGCAACGTCTCATTGGGGATAAGGTAAGCCTCGATCCGATCCAGTTGTGCTTTGTTGTCATAAAGAATGTCAGCCATGGTACCCTCCATCGAAACTCTGGAATTCATACAGTTGAATATCTTACTACACTCAGCGCATGTCTCAAATCCACGCTTCTTTACTCAGCACTTCCAGATGCTGCACCATGACTGCTGCTCACCCAGTCTACAACCAAGACATCGGCTAGGTGCTTTTGACTGGTACTTGTTACACAGTCCGCAATATCACCCGCAGCATCCGACGAGAGCCTGTGCTTCACCATCTTCCATTTACGACTTCCTTTATTCTAAACATTCCCGGCTACTGCCAGCAGTGCCAGCAATGTGATCATACCCGCGATAATCGTCAACAGCGTGTTCTTCGTCCGCCAGGCGACAAGGATGGCGACCACCCCTGCCATCAGATGATAATTGTTCAAGCTCACATCCAACGTATTGTCCGGCATAAACAGCGCGGGCGCGATGATGGCGGACAACACCGCCGGCGGCACAAAGCGCAGCGCGCGCTGCACCACTGCCGGAATCTCGAAACGTCCGAACAGGTAAATGAACGATATGCGCATCCCAAACGTCAACACACCGCCCAAGAGCATGACCAGCCAGATGTTCATCGGCGGCTCTCCAGATAAGCCCCGGTGACAATGCCGACCAATGCCGCCACGATGAGGCCAAGTTTGAACGGCAATCCCTGGGCTAATAAGGCCACCGCCCCCGCCGATAAGGCTGCGGCCAGCATCGGTTTGTCTTTGAGCACCGGCATCACCATCGCAATAAACGTGAGCGGCAGCGCGAAATCGAGCGGCCACGCAGACGGCAACGCCGCCCCGAGGAAAATGCCGAGCGCGCTACTGATCTGCCACGTGGTCCACAACCCCAGACCCGCGCCGAGAAAGAACCAATGCCCCGCCGGCGTCAGCCCATAGCGCTCATAATGCAGGCCGGCTACGGCATATGCCTCGTCGGTTAGGAGATAGGCCAACACCGTTTTCCAGCGCCTCGGCAGATGTTTGAGGTATGGCGCGACGGCGGCGCTATACAGCATGTGCCGCAGGTTGACGACGGCAATCGTCAGCACGATGATGAGCCCCGGCGCAGCGTCACGCACCAACTGCGCGGTGATGAACTGGGCCGATCCCGCGAAGACGATGGACGACATCATCTGCGCCTCCAACGGCGCAAGCCCCGCGCCGAGTGCCAGCGCGCCGTAGATCAGCCCGAAAGGGAAGACGCCAATCAACAGCGGGAATTCAGCGCGCACGCCCGCCCAGAATGATTTCGATGCCTGACTCATGGTTTCTTCGGATATGCTTACGGGTTAAGAGTCAATCGGCGTGTTTGGGTGGTGCAATCCTGGAGAACATACGCTGGTGTTCGGTTTCCATAAATCGCTGTAGGGCTTCGTCGTCGCCGGCGGCAATGGAACTGATCAAGTGTGTCTTGACGTGATCGGTCAGCATTTTTTCAAACTGGTCCCGGCGTTCTCTCTCCTCATCGCTGAGCAACGATGGCGCTTCCACACACACGATGGTGTACTGTGGGCCTAACACCCACTCGAAAATGATCCTGGCGCGTTCCATGTGATAATCCGACGTGATGAGGATACACGACGTGATGCCCTGCGGTTCAAGGCAAAGCTTCTTGGCATACCAGGCATTGCTGATCGTGTCAATCGACTGGTCTTCGCAGAGAATAGCGTCCTTGATTCTACGCGCATCGGAAGCCTTGCCTCCTTGTTGTGCTCTGGCAATCAGGTATTGTTTTCCCACTTCGGCCTCCGTGCGCGGCCCGGTCACGTCGGGGTCAACTGTCGCTGCGACGGAGTACTTTCCCGTCGAAACGATGTAATCGGCTTCGCCTTCTTCAAAGAGGGTGTAGGCTTTGTCTAGCCGTGTCTTGGCTTGCGCCTCGGGTTCGTACCGCATCTGCCCCAGGACTTCGATCTTTTTTAGACCGCCACCCAAAACAACAGCGGCGATTTTCATTGAATTTGCAATGTTTGACATATCCTCTCCTTGGACTAATCACGGACTGCATCACTGACCCATAAATCCCACAGTATACATATTCCACGCTTTTGTACAAATGTGATACCTCAAACTTGCCGCGCCTCATTTCAATGCTATTATCAAAGTGACGGTGCGCAGCACCATCATCATTTTCTGACAATCGTGGGAGGCAAACACTATGCAACGTGATCTGGACACACTGATGGCAACCCGCGACCTCGACGCGATCGTCGTCAGTGGCAAAGTGGCGGGCAATTCGCCGCTCATCTACATGCTCAACGGTGCGCGGATGACGCAGGGCTTGCTCATCAAGAAGCGCGGCGAAACGTCGCGCCTTATCGCCAGCCCCATCGAGCGCGAAGAGGCTGCCGCTGCCGGGTATCCGGTGATTATCAACACACGCTACGACTATGGCGGGCTGCTGAAACAGCACGACGGCGACATCCTGGCGGCATCCGTGGCCTACCAGGCCGCCATCTTCGCCGACCTGGGCGTGACCGGGCGCGTGGGCGTCTACGGCAACCGGGATCAGGGCAACGCCTACGCCTTCCTCAAGGCGCTGGATGCGGCGCTGCCTGCCATCGAGATCGTGGGCGAAATGGACCCTAACCTCATCGCGGAAGCGCGCGCCACGAAGGACGCCGTCGAAGTCGCTCGCATCCGCGAGGTGGGCCGCCGCACCGCCGAAGTCGTGCGCCAGACGGTAGCGTTCCTGCAAGGGCATGCCGTCGGCAGCGATGAGACGCTGCGCCACGCGACCGACAACCGCGCGCTCACCATCGGCGATGCGCACGCGCACATCCACCAGCTCATCATCCAGCAGGGGTTAGACGATGCCGAGGGCTTCATCTTCGCCGCCGGGCGCGACGCCGCCGTACCGCACAATCACGGCACGCCCGACATGCCGCTGCGCCTCGGCGAGACGATCATCTTCGACATCTACCCGCGCGAGGTTGGGGGCGGCTACTTCTTCGACATGACGCGCACCTTCTGCCTGGGCTACGCGCCAGAGGCCGTCACCCGCCTGTACCGCGATGTGGCGGACTGCGTGGCGCATCTGAGAGCGGCGTTGAAGGCCGGAGAAGAAACGCGCAGCTACCAGCGCATGGCCTGCGCCTTTTTCGAATCGCGCGGACACCCTAGCATCGGCAGCGATCCGGCGACGCTCGAAGGCTACGTCCACGGTCTGGGGCATGGCGTCGGGCTGGACATTCACGAAGCGCCCTCGTTCTTCGACTACGAGGGCAACACCGCGCGTCTGACGCCGGGCTACGTCTTCACCCTCGAACCGGGGCTGTATTATCCCGAACCGGGCATGGGTTGCCGCATCGAGGATACGTTGTGGCTGGATGAAGACGGCGCGGTCTGCAATCTCACCGCTTATCCTTACGATCTGGTCGTGCCGATGCAAGCGTAATGGGACGCGGATTTTCGCGGATTCACACGGATCTTTTATGCGCAAACGACAATTGATCACCACCGGCACGTTCGTGCGGCTGGCCTTGCGCGTGATGGAATACCAACCTTTTTGGGGAAGGCGCGTCATCGCTACACTCTGGGCGCGCCTCATCACATGGGGAAAGCCGCCGATGTACCACGCCGCGCGGGCCAACCTCCGCCACGTTCTGGGCGAAGCCGCGTCTCCGGCGCAACTTAATAGAACGTTGTACCGGCTTTTCTACAACACGGGACGCCGCTATTACGAAACCTTCTACAACCTCGGGCGCGGGATTACCAACGCGAAAGATTTTCGCCCGCCGGTGATCATCCCTCCAGAGACGGCGGCGCACTTCGAGCAGGCACTGGCGATGGGACGCGGTGTGTTTGTGTTGGCCTGTCACATGTCAAACTTTGATTTAGGCGGGATCGCGCTGGTGCAACACCTCCCGGTGACATTGCAAGCACTTTCGTTGGCCGATCCCACGCCCGACGTGGAAGCGTTCAACCAACTGCGAGAACGTTGCGGAGCGTTGATGACACCCATCGGCCCGGAGGTGTTGCGGGAGGCGATGGAGCGCCTGAAAAACGGCGGCGCCGTCGTCACCGGGCCGGATTATCCCATCCACGGCGAAGATGAACCGGTGATGTTCTTCGGTGCGCCGGCCAACCTGCCGAGTGGGTACGTGCGCATTCCCTTGCGGACCAAAAGCCCCATCATCGTCTTAGCGCCGCGTTTCGAGGACGGCGTGTACAAAGTCATCGCCAATCCGCCGATGGAATTGGAATTCACCGGCGACCGCGAGCAGGATGTGGCGGTGAACCTGCGTCATATTCTGGAACAGGTCGAGGACTTCATCCGCCAACGACCCGACGAATGGATGATGTTCAGCCCGGTGTGGGTGGACACAGTGTAGGCCTATGGACACCGTTTTGGCCTGTACCGGTTATCCGCAGCGAAAGTTAACACAACTACAACAGTTGATGCCGCAATTAGCAGAGGTCTATTCTGCGATTGTCTTTTCGGTCCCGCCGGATCTGACGAAAGACGAAATCAGCGCACTTGAGATGATGCCGAAAAGCACCGTCGTCGTCAACGCGGAATGGTCTCGAGGTAGACACGCGGCGATTCAGCAGGCTTTGGAAACACCGGCAACGCACATTCACTATGCGGATCTGGATAGAGTGTTGCACTGGATTGAGACCTATCCGGAAGAGTGGCGCCGCGTCGTCTCGCAGATCCCGACAACGGATTGCCTCATCATCGGACGGACAGATGCGGCATTCCAGACGCATCCCCAGGCCCTGCAACAAACTGAGCGTATCATCAACACGGTCCTTTCCTATGTGTTGGGCCAGACGGTTGATTTGGGAGGCGGATCGCGGGGATATAGCAGACAAGCCGCGCAATTCCTGATGGCGCGCAGTGTATGCCGCCGGTCATGGTGCGTTGATTCGGAATGGGTGACGTTGTTGTATCAAGGTGGTTTCAAGGTAGAATATGTTGCTGTCGATGGGTTGGCTTCACCAGGATACCCTACGACATACGACACAAACGCAAGGCGGTGGGCGTTCCGCGTGAACGTTGCACTGGACATTATCCAATCAGGGCTGGCGACGATGCAAAAGGCGTGCTAACTCACAAAGCGAAAGGATAGGGTTGACCATGCGAATCTTGGGGATCGAAACGTCGTGCGATGAGACGGCAGCGGCCGTCGTTGAGGACGGATATACCATTCTGTCGAACGTCATCGCTTCGCAGGTGGATTTGCACGCACAGTACGGCGGTGTCTTCCCGGAACTGGCCTCGCGCGCGCACGTCGAAGCCATCGCGCCCGTCGTCGAGCAGGCACTCCGCGACGCGCACGTGGGCTGGGATGACCTGGACGCCATCGCCGTGACGTATGGGCCGGGGTTGCCCGGCTCGCTGCTCGTGGGATTGAACTTTGCGAAGGGCGCGGCGCTCGGCAAAGGGCTACCGCTCGTCCCAGTGAATCATCTGGAAGCACACCTGTACGCTCACTGGCTGCACACCGATGGTGATAACGCGCTCGACGAAGCGACGACATTTCCTATCCTGGCCCTCATCGTTTCCGGTGGTCACACGGAGTTGATCTTGATGCACGATCACGGGCACTACACCTACCTCGGCGGCACCCTGGACGACGCGGCGGGAGAGGCGTTTGACAAAGTGGCGCGGCTGCTGGAACTTGGCTATCCCGGCGGTCCCGCCATCGAGCAGGCAGCGCGACAGGGGAATCCGCGCGCGTTCGATTTCCCTCGCGCCTGGCTGCCGGGAACGCACGATTTTAGCTTCAGCGGATTGAAAACGGCGGTGCTGCGGATGTTACAGCGTTTCGACGGACCACGCCCGCCCCGTTTTTTCGCGGATATGGCGGCATCGTTTCAGGCCGCCGTGGTTGAAGTGCTGGCGGAAAAGACCGCGCAGGCGGCGAAGGCTCATGACGTGCAGACCGTGCTGCTGTCAGGTGGGGTCTCTGCCAACGCTTCGCTGCGGACGGCGACGCGCGCTCGCGCGGAGGTTCCCGTCCACACACTGCCACTCATCCTTTGCACCGACAACGCCGTTATGGTCGCCGCCGCCGGGACGTACCGCTATCAGGCCGGCGTGCGCGCCGGTTGGGACCTGGACATCGAGCCGGGACTGCGGTTGGCATAACAAACTTTTCTCAAACAGAAAACCCAAATAATATCCCAAATATCCCAAATTTTATTTGGGATATTTTTGTTTATCCCAGGAGACTCAACGGATTGAGCGGATTAAACGGAGGGGGTGTTCAAGAGATTTTCAATTACAGTCAAGACGGTGCGGGCTGTAGTCTCCCATGAAAAGCGCCGTAAGTTTACCGAACCTAGGGCGATGAGTGTGCGCCGCAGCATCACGTCATCCAGCAGTCTCGCCAGCCCGGCAGTGATGGCGGACGTATCCAGAGGATCGACCAACAGGCCGCCGTCGCCCACCACCTCCGGCAAGCTTGAAGTATTGCTCACCAGCAGTGGAACGCCGCACGCCTGCGCTTCCAAGGCGGGAAACCCAAACCCTTCGTACAACGAGAGGTAGGCGAAGAGCTGCGCCCCGGAAAGCAGCGCCGCTTTGTCGGCCTCGACAACGTAACCGGGGAAAAGTACACGCTCCTCTAGCCCTAGTTCGCGCACCCGCGCATGGATCGGTTCCGCCAACCACCCCGTTGGCCCGGCAAGTACCAGCCACAGATTCGGCCTTTCTGGTGCGAGGTGCGCAAACGCCTCAATCAGGCGCACCAGGTTCTTGCGCGGTTGCAGTCGCCCGATGAAGAGAATGTACGGCCCAGGGATGGCGTAGCGCGCCTGCACAGCAGCGAGCACATCCGCGTCGCGTACCGGCGCAAGATGGCTATCGTAGCCGGGATAGGCAACGGTGATTTTGGGCGCAGGAATTCCGTACTCCCTCGCCAGCGCATCCTGTGTGGCGTGTGAGTCGGCGAGGATGTGACTGGCGATGCGCGCGTTCCAGCGGGTACTCCAATCCAGGTAAATGCGTTGCCGGCGAGGATGCGCCTCGGGGAAATAGCGGTAGCCCAAATCGTGGATCGTGACCAGCGTCCGTTTGGGGCGCACCGGCGGGAGGACATGCGCCGGGACGAAGAGCAAGTCGGGGGGGTGGCGTGCCATCTCCCAAGAGAGCCGTACATGCGTCCACAACCGGGGAAAGGGGATAATGCGCGATTCCGCGCCAGGGAAGGCGTCCGGCTCTGGCGCAGAGCGGAAGTACAATCGAGTCTGGTACTGCGCGTTAAGCTGTGGCAGCAACGCGCGAATCAGGTGGTAGGAATACCCTTCCGTGCCGGTTGGTGCGGCACTGAACGCGCGACTGGCATCGATTCCGATCGTCGGTTTGTTGATTGTCAAGAGCTGTTTCCCCGGTTATAGGGTGACCGTCATCCAGGGAATTGGCGTGAGCAGTAGGAAGAAGATGATGACCATCGCCCAACCCAACGCCCTGCGCTTCGCATCCAGCGGCGTGAGATCGTTGAGCGGAGCGGGATGGCGTGGTCCAATGAACAGGCCGAGCGCACCAATCATCAGCCAGGTCATTCCACCGTAGTTTTGTCGCAGCAACAGGAAAATGCCCCAGCCAAAAATGGCCATCAGCGTGTACCGGGCGATTTTCCACGCAGCGCGGCCCCACATCGCGTAGGCGACGTGCCCGCCGTCTAGCTGTCCCACGGGGAAGAGATTGAGCATCGTCACCAGTAGCCCCACCCATGCAGCAAAAGCGATCGAACCACCCGTACTCGGTGGGGAAAGCCATACATCTTCACCGGTCACCCGGTCGGGCAAAATGCGTCCGTGGACGATGTACTTGGCGGCAAGGTAGATCACCGAATTCCCTTCCTGGAGGACTTCGATGGATTCACCGGCAGGGATGTCCATAAACGTCTGTGGCGTTCCCACCTCGGAGAGCGCGAGGCCAAGGATGAGCAACGGGATGGCAACGAGTAGCCCACCGATCGGCCCTGCCACGCCGATGTCAAAGAGCGTTTTGCGACTGCGCATGGGACTGCGCTGCACGATCACTGCGCCCATTGTCCCTAGACTGCCCGGCAGCGGCAACGGGATGAAGTATGGCAGGCTCGCGGGTGAACCGTGGCGGCGTCCCGCAAAATAGTGACTCATCTCGTGCGTTGTGAGGATCGCCAATAGGGTCAGCGCAAAAGGCCAGCCCTTCAGGATATCCTGAAGGTGCTCGGGGATCACATTTTCGTGGAACGCTCCGATGTACAGTGTCGACAGTAGCGTGAGGATGAAAAGCAGGATGTTGATCCATGGTTTACCCGTTTTCCTGTCGGGGACTGCCGGGATGGCCTGCAACTGGTGCTCATCTTCCGCCCTGGTCAAAAGCGGCGTGTAGCCCAGATCGGCAAAACGCTGCACGATTTCCTCGAAAATGGCGTCCTGATCGCCCTCGACAAGGTGCCCGGCAAACTGTACGGGCGGCTTTTGTTCGTTGGTGAGTACACGCACTTCCTCGATGTCCATAAGCGAGTGTAGCGCCGCACGGAGTTTTTCCACCGCCAACGCTTCCGGCGCGGGTGCGTAACTACGTTGTTCTACTTCCAATGGTTCTTCCACTGTGTGTTCCTTTCGTCTTCATCAATGTTAAAAGCGCAATGCCTATCGCTAGTGCTAGGTTGAGTACAGTATCCAGACGTGCGTTGCCCCACATGGGTACCGGATCAGCCCGCAGCAACGTTAGTCCGGCAGCGCCGAGCCAATACAGGGCCAGAGTCACTCCACCGTGTTTTCCTAGGACCATGGCCAGCAGAGCCAGGAGCAGTGCCCACACTGCGCCCAGCGGTTGCACGGCATAGCGTAGCGTCACCGTCTGGTAGATGTCGGGCAGCAGCGCGGTGAACCAGTGTGCGCCCTCCGTCGCCGGAACGATCTCGCGCCCCCAGGCGCAGCCGGCACTCCCACAACCCCACCAGGCCCCCGCCGCCACAAATAGCACTGCCGGTGACAAAAAACTCACGATCATCGACACCGGCCGGCGCGCCACGATGGCCCATAGCCCAACCACGAGCAGCGCACCGATTATAGCACCGCTGCCGTGCAATCCGCCCACGCGATCCAGACGCAAGAGCAGCGCCGGATGCTGCGTGAAATATACCGTATTGCCGAGCGCGTAGCCTATGCGCCCGCCGATCAATGCGGCAAGCGTCACGCCACACATCCAGAATCGCATCGTGCAGTGGTCGAATCCGGCGCGCGGAGCCTGCCGCCACAGCCATACCAATCCGACAAGCGCCCCGGCAGCGACTTTTAATGTGTACACGGAGATCCACCAAACTCCTATGCGCATCTCGCCGGAAAGTATAACACAACGTGGGAAGTTAGCCATCAACGTTAAACCATCGGCTACAGAGACTGTTGATGGCCGATCGCTGAGGGCTGAGAGCCATAAATAACAAAGCCCCCTCCGGAGAGGGGGCTGTTTGTGCGAGCGTAGTCGAGAGAATTACTTCAATTCGACGACGGCGCCGACCGCTTCGAGCTTGCCCTTCGTATCCTCGGCCACTTCCTTGCTCACGGCCTCGACGACGTTGGAGGGCGCGCCCTCAACCAGTTCCTTGGCCTCTTTCAGGCCCAGGTTGGTGATCTGGCGGACAACCTTGATGACCTCGATCTTCTTGGGTCCAAAATCCTTGAGGACCACGTTGAACTCGGTCTGCTCTTCTTCGGGCTCGGCTTCCGCAGCCACCGGCGCTACACCACCGACCATCGCCACGGGCGCGGCGGCGCTTACACCGAGCTTGTCCTCGAGCGCCTTCACCAGTTCAGCGGCTTCGAGCAACGTCAACGCACTAATTTCTTCGACCAGCTTTGCTAAATCTGCCATTGTAATTCAACCTCCGTTTTTTTACCTTTCAGGTTAATGATTTTTTTGTTCTTTATGAATGACAATCGAGCCTCACGGCTGATTAGGCCACACGGCTGTTAAGCCGTTGTTTGCGCGGCGACGCCGCCCTTCCCCTCGAGCTTGTCGACATAGGCTTGCAACACATTGAGCACCTGGCGGATACCGCTGGCGACCACGCCGACCACCTGCGACGCAGGGGCATTGATCGTGCGCAGCACTTGACTTAACATCACCTCGCGGGTTGGCAAATCAGCCAGCGATTGGGCCTGTGCCTGGTTCAGGATTCGCCCTTCCATGATGCCACCCTTGATGCGGAAATTGTCCTCGGTGACTTCTTTAGTAAAGTCAATAAACAACTTCGCCATGGGCGCGACATCTTGATGACAGAAGGCGGCCATGATAGGCTTGGTGAAAAACCCCTGCGGCGCTTCCATCCCCTGCTCTTTCAGAACAACATCCAACAGTGTGTTTTTGATTACAAAAACCTGACTGTTGTGCTCCTGGGCGCGGCGCCGCAGATTCTGCATTTGCGGCATGGTCAACGCTGCATAGTTCGCCAGGATGACGCCGTTGCTCTCTGCCATTTGTTGCTTATAAATGGCAACCAACTCTTCTTTGCGTTCACGTGATATAGCCAATTTTTCTCACCTCCTTATTAAATGAGTACCAAACAACAAAAAGGTCCTTGCGCCTACCGCTGCAAGGACCATAGTGTGCTCGTTAAGAAGCACACGGTGGCGTACCACCGCTTTCTAATCATGGTCTTGCCTCGGCAGGATGATTAAGCCCGCAGGCCCCTGCTGTCTTCAGCAGACGGCGTCTTCAACAGACGCTGTTTCCAACAAAAATGTATCTTACTTGGCGCTCTCCAATGCTAGAGCCTGTGCCGCATCCACATGCACACCCGGCCCCATTGAAGGTGCCAACGTGACACGCTTGACATAGATACCTTTGGCAGCAGCCGGCTTCACCCGGCGGATGGTATCCATAATCGCGGCGAAGTTGCCGAGCAGTTGTTCTTCTGGGAAGCTGACTTTTCCAATCGCGCAGTGGATGTTACCGGAGCGGTCCAGGCGGTATTCCACGCGCCCAGCCTTTGACTCGTCGATCACGCGCGGCAGGTCTTCCGGTTGCACCACGGTGCCGGTCTTCGGCGTGGGCATCAACCCACGGCGACCCAGAACACGCCCCAAGCGCCCAACCTGGCGCATCATATCGGGAACGGCAATCGCAACGTCGAAATCGGTCCAGCCGTTCATAATCTTCTGGATACCTTCGTCGTCGCTGATGATGAAATCGGCGCCGGCCTCGCGGGCGATTTGTGCATCTTCACCAGCCGCAAAGACCAATACTCGCACGGCCTTCCCCAACCCATAGGGCAGACGCACGACACCACGGATCTGTTGCTCCGAACGGCGGGGGTCCAGCCCCATGCGCAGGTGCGCCTCAACCGTACCGTCGAAGGAGGTATAGCTCATCTCCTTGACCAGCTTGACCGCCTCTTCCGGCGTGTAAAAACGGTCGCGGTCGACTTTTTTAGCGATCTCTAAATACTTTTTTCCTCGTTTTGCCATTTCAATACTCCTTGTGGTGAATAACGGGATTTCCCTCCCACGTATAAAGCCGGCCCCGGTGGGGCGGGCGCTAATCCTGAATCGCAATCCCCATGCTACGCGCCGTGCCGCGAATCATCATCTCGGCGGCTTCAACATCGTTCGCGTTCAGGTCCTTCATCTTCATCTCGGCGATCTCGCGCAACTGCTGGCGGGAGATTTTACCCACCTTGTCACGGTTGGGTTCCGACGAACCTTTGGGAACGCCAGCAGCCTTGCGCAGCAGGTCTGGAGTGGGGGGTGTGCGCAACTCGAAGGTGAACGATGAATCCTGGTAAATCGTGATTTCTGCGGGGACGATGTTGCCCACCATGTGGGACGTCTTCGCGTTGTATTCCTTGCAGAAACCCATCAGATTGATACCGTGCTGAGCCAGCGCGGGACCAATCGGCGGGGCTGGATTGGCCTTACCCGCCTGAATTTGTAATTTCACAACTGCCTTAATCTTTTTCTTCGCCATCTTTCTATTACTCCCTCAATCTGGGCTTATACCGAAATACCCAGGCACTTTCCAGATATGTTATGCTTTTTCGACTTGTAAGAAATCTAATTCAACTGGCGTTTCTCGCCCGAAGAATGAGACCAAAACACGAACCTTGGTGCGTTCTTCGTCAATATCATCGACGGTCCCAATGAAATCGGCAAACGGTCCCTCGATGATGCGCACTTTCTGACCCGGTTTAAACGTCGCGCGTACCTGTGGGGCGGCGGCTTCCATCCGGCGCAAAATACCTTGAACAGCTTCCGAACGCAACGGCGTGGGATTGTTACCCATCCCCACAAAGCCCGTCACGCCCGGCGTGTTGCGCACAACGTACCAGGAGTCATCTGTCAATTTTACCTGCACCATAATGTAGCCGGGATAAAGACAACGTTCTACGGTACGGCGCTTGCCGTCTTTGATTTCGATTTCTTCCACTGTGGGGACGACGACCTGGAAAATGTAGTCCTGCATCCCCATCGATTCGATGCGTTGTTCGAGATTGTGCTTGACCTTGTGCTCGTATCCCGAATAGCAGTGGATGATGTACCAGGCGCGTTCCTCGTTCTCAGCTTTGGTTTCCTCATCGGCGAAGGGGTCTGGCAGCACGCCAACCACATCAGCGGCTTTCTCTTCCACCGGAGCAAAAAGCGCCTCTTCTTCAGCCTGGGGCTGCTCAAGTCCAAACCGCTCGAACAGCGCCGTCGGCGACAAATCTAGCTCTGGCAACGATTCGAAATCGTCTTCCAGTCCAAATTCATCCGACTTGGGCGCGTCCATCTGAGACCCGTTCGCCTCGAGCGCTTCGTCGTCTGGGTACAAACGATCATCCTGCATAAAACGTCTAGCCTTCTTCTCCGCGACCGATCAAATAAGCAGCACCGAGCAGCGCAGCCACGACTACGACGCTCAGAATGATGTACAGAATATTGAGGCTGATCAGGTTACTCAGCAACCAGCCAAAGAAGAAATCCAGAACACCCAGGAACAAAGCCATAGCGACCGTGACCACCAACACAATCTTGGTCATGGTCCACCCCTGTTCCATGGTTGGCCATTTCACTTTCCGTAGTTCGGCGCGCGTACTCCGCAGATACACCAGAATCGGATTTTCCTTCTTTACCTTTTTTTGCTCAACCACACCTGCCTCCACATCCGACTGAGACTCTAAAACACCGCCTAGTTAAGGCGGTGTAGACTGACCTGAGTATCAATTCTTCATACTTTTCGACTTCGATAGAAGGCCTGGTGATACCGGCATCTATCCGAGTCAGTCGTTCAACAGACAGGCGAGGCAGGAATTGAACCCGCAACCTACGGTTTTGGAGACCGTTGCTCTGCCAATTGAGCTACTCGCCTATGTTTGCCCTGTCGCCAAAGGCGCAATCTCAGCCGCCTTGAGCCCATGATCAGATTTGAACTGATGACCCCTTTCTTACCAAGAAAGTGCTCTACCGACTGAGCTACATGGGCACGCCGCCAAGAGTGGGCAGTGAGGGACTCGAACCCCCGAAGGCTGTCGCCAACTGATTTACAGTCAGTCTCCTTTGCCGCTCGGAACAACTGCCCAGAAAAAGCCGACGGTGGGAATTGAACCCACAACCCTCCGCTTACAAGGCGGATGCTCCG
>DAIUDK010000046.1:5500-33825 GCA_036845725.1 Chloroflexota bacterium | reverse complement strand
ACGTGCCCGCGCTCAACACTAGCATCAGTGGCCTCTGCCGTTTGGCAATCGCGCCCTCATTTTCCAGGGCGACCCGCGCCACCAACCTCTCCGCTTCGGGCCAAGACATATCGCCCGTCTCACAGACGTGACGGATCAGCGCATTGCGGTCTTCCCCGCTGCCCAGTTCACGCGCCACATGTTTTGCCAGGTCCTCGCGGATCAGGGTGGCGAGACGCTCCTCATCCACTTCGCCATCGGCGGTATAGTCGAACAGTTCGGGGATTTGCACAGAGGCGGAACTCGATTGCGGCGTGACAGACACTTCTTCCCGCGATGGCACTTCGGATGCCACGGGCTGTTGCAGCATTGTCAATGCCCGATGGTTCTGTGGATCGAGACACAGAACCTTACGATAACATTCGGCCTGTTGCGCCGGGTCATCGAGCAACGTGGCCATCAACAACCAGCCCTGGACGTTGCCAGGCTCTTCTCGCAGAAGGCCGGCGAGTTCCCTCTTCGCGCCCAGGCGATCGCCGGTTTGGACCTGCTGCCAGATCAAGTCGAGAGGACGCATAACCATCTCCAACAAAAACGTCAAAAAACCGCTGAAACGGCGTAAGCCATTTCAGCGGTTAGGGACTAAAGTGACGACTTACCAGCCAGAACGCCGGTCATCGCGGTCGCGATATCCACCACTGCTACGACGCCGACCACCACCAGCACCACCGCCAAAGCTACCACCGCGCCGGTCCTCGCGCTCCTGGGCTTCATTCACTCGCAACGCACGACCGTCAAGCTCGAATTCGTTGAGCGCAGCAACAGCTTTATCGGCAGCCTCATTCTCCATCTCGATAAAACAAAAGCCTCGAAAACGCCCGGTGTCCCGGTCGGTGATCCACCGAATCGATGTGACAGGGCCGTACTGCTCGAACATTTCGCGGACTTTATCCTCGGTAACACCCCACGACAAATTACCAACATACAATGACTTTGACATACTCCCTACTCCTCGTGAACTTAAATGATGTGGCTCTTCAGCCCGGAACTGAACGCAGTAACGGCCTAGCGAGTCTTGATTGGTAATAGTATAACATATTTATCCACAAATAACAATGTAGACATGTTTCAAATAGTATTGTTCACACAATATCCCTGGGGAAAAGCGGTGGTCCAGCGATGACCGCACTCCCTGGCTGTAGAAGCCCCCAGAACAGCCCATCCCGCAGCGAATCCGGTGGCTGCCAGCCCAGGCGACGCCACACTTCGAGCATACGTTCAGGCAATACAGGCTGCAGCAACAACGAAGCCAACCGCAACGCCTCAGCGGACGTGTAAAGAATGGTAGCGACCCGGTCACTTCGCCCCTGCTTTGCCTGGGTCCAAGGCGCCATCCGTTCCAGGTAACGATTGATTTCACCGATAAAGCCCATGATCTGCGCCAGCGCCTCGTTGGGCGACAACGCCTCTATCAAGTCGAAGACGCGATCTAGTGCAACCAGACCGTGTTCGCGCAGGGCTTGGTCATCGGCGGTGAGTGCGCCACACGCAGGAAGATAGCCGCCACAATATCGCCCGATCATGTTGACAACGCGATGCAGGAGGTTGCCCAAATCGTTCGCCAGATCTGCCTGATAACGACTTCGCAAGCTTTGCACGTTGAAATCGGCGTCACGTCCCAAAACCATATCGCGAATCAGAAAATAGCGGAACACATCCACCCCATAAACCTCTGCCATCTCAATAGGATTCACGACATTCCCCAAAGATTTGCCCATCTTCATTCCACCCGACAACCACCAGCCGTGGGCAAGGATCGTCTTGGGCTGCGGAAGCCCCATCGCCCGGAGCATCGTCGGCCAATAGACTGTGTGAGTGATGAGAATATCCTTGCCAATGAGATGTACCACCTGCGACCACAGACGTACGAAGCGCGCCCCGTCGTCCAGATACCCGGCAGCAGTGACGTAGTTGATTAAGGCATCAAACCAAACGTAAGTCACATAGTTGGAATCGAAGGGAAGCGAGATACCCCAACTCAGGCGCTCTACAGAACGCGAGATGCACAAATCGCCCAAAGGTTGGCGCAAGAAGCCGAGAACCTCGTTACGACGCGTCTCAGGTTGAATATAACCGGGGTGTGTGGTGATGTAGTCAATCAGCCAATCCTGGTACGCACTCATCCTGAAGAAATAATTCGGTTCCACAAGCCGTTCGACCGGACGTCCGCAGTCTGGACAGCTGCCATCCACCAAGTCTTTCTCGGTCCAAAACCGTTCATCATGGACGCAGTACCATCCCGCGTAACTTCCGAGGTAAATTTCGCCTTTGTCCCACAAGGCTTGCAAAACTGCCGTCACAACACTTTTATGACGCGGCTGTGTGGTCCGAATGAAATCGTCATTAGCAATATGCAAGTATTCCCAGGCACGTTGAAACCGCAGCATCATTTCGTCGGCATGGGCTTCTGGCGTGATACCGCGCTGCCGGGCTGCATCCTGAACTTTCTGACCATGTTCGTCAGTACCGGTCAAAAAGAGGGTATCTCGGTCACGCAGACGCGCATAACGCGCCAGTACATCGGCCAGGATAGTTGTGTAGGCATGGCCGATATGCGGAACATCGTTCACATAGTAAATCGGGGTGGTCACATAAAAAGGCTCGCTCATCATCCTACCTCTGCGCAACGATTAATAAGATAAAAGAAAAGAGCCTCCATTGAGGAGGCTCTTTTTGACTGACCATGTTATGGGCTACAGAATCCGGTTTCTCCCCAATACGCAATAGCCATGGCTCATCACCATGGCGCTGCACATCATCACAGAACAAACAACCAAACTGCCGAACATCTCTTTATTCTCCAATCTTAATGTAGCCATCATACCACGGATATGCGATTAGGTCAAAGTGCTGGATCTTATCATTCTCGGAAACCAGGAGCCATTTGCGCGTCATTTTGGCGCTAAAGCGACTTTTTCGTAGGTATTCCCGGCCTTTAAGCGGTATTTGAACTTGAGGTACGTTGTACCAGGAGAATGATAAGACCCTGGATTAAAGTGCATTTTGCCATTCTGAGAAATCAGGCTAAAATATAACCAGTAGTCTGATGTGATTAAGATAACGATAGAAGGGATACTGGGAACACGACGAAGCTTTGAGCAAGGCATATCTGGAACATTGAAACATCGTAGCCTTGCCTTGACAATGTACTGTTCCTATGGTAACCTTTCAATAGTTAGTCTGTCCTCAGAACTATAAACCTTTCTTAGTGATAGGGAGCAATTCCATAGCGGAGGGCTGAAAGCATGGCAAACAGGTCTCGGAATGAGAAGATGGTTGAACGACTACGCGAACTTCAAACTAGCAGCCCCGACATTGAGGCAGCCGCAATTATTAGTGTGGATGGGCTTCCCATAGCCTCTTCCCTTCCTCAGAGCGTGGAAGAAGACCGCGTTTCAGCAATGTCGGCGGCGATGCTTTCGCTGGGTGAGCGCATCGCCGGAGAATTGAGGCGGGGCATGTTAGATGAAGTATACGTTAGGGGCGAGAGGGGCTACGTCATCCTTCGCGCCGTTGGAGAGGAAGCGGTGCTCACCGTCTTAGCTCGGCAACAAGCCAAGTTGGGGCTGCTCTTCCTGGATATGCGTCGAGCGGCTGAAGAACTTTCAACGATTCTATAGCACGGAGGAGGTTGATACAGTGGTTAATACCCCTGAACCCAGTGGTTTCTGCTACCCCAATCGCTTTGGGCTCATTGTGTTTGATGCCCTCGAAGAGATTATGGGCCGCAACGGGCTAAATGCCATTCTCAATATGGCAGGCCTGGCACAATTCATCGACAATCCCCCCGCCGATGTAATGGACAAAGGCTTTGACTTCGCCTATATCTCTGCGCTGAACAAAGCCCTCGAAGAGATGTACGGCCCACGCGGTGGGCGCGGGTTGCAGCTTCGTCTCGGACGGGTTCTCTTCGCGCAGGGGTTGGCGAACTTTGGCGCGTTGGTCGGCGCAAGCGACCTCGCCTTCAAAGTCCTCCCATTGCAGGCCAAATTGAAGGCCGGTTTACCTGCGGTAGCAAAGGTCTTCGACTCATTAAGCGATCAGACCTCTTACGTGAAAGACCCTGGCAGCGATCACTTTCACTACATCATCGATCGTTGTTCGATGTGTTGGGGACGCCAGGTAGAACGACCAGGCGGCTTTATCGCGGCGGGTATCATCGAAGAAGCGCTAAGGTGGTTGAGCGGTGGCCGCACGTTCCGCGTAGACCAACTTACCTGCATGGGAATGGGTGCAGAGAACTGTACTTTTGCCGTCTACAAAGAACCTATCGGTTAGGATAAAGACGTTATGTCTAAAGACGGGGCGCCGCGTCATATCCTAATTGTCGAAGATGACCCAAACACCGCGGAGATGCTTTCTGCGTACTTCTCCTCCGTGGGGTACCAGGTTTCTCATGCGGCCTGGGGACAAGATGCGTTGAGAATCGCTGCTGAGACATTGCCCGACCTGGTTGTCTTGGATATTCATCTTCCTGACATTGACGGTTACGAAGTCTGCATGACCCTGCGCAGCCAGCGGCGTACCGAACACACCCCAATCATCTTTTTGACGGAACGCCGCGAGCGGATGGACCGGCTAACCGGGCTGCAACTGGGGGCTGTGGACTATATCACCAAACCTTTCGACGTGCAAGAACTCCGTTTCCGCGTGCGCAATGTCTTGCGCCGCAGCAACCTCGACACGCTTTTACATCCCGTTACCGGCCTGCCAACATCGATGTTGGTGGAAGAGCAAGTCGAGCGGGTTATTGAAAATGCCAACCTCGCCATCATCGGGGTAGCGCTCCAGGGAATGTCCCAATTCAGTGACGCTTATGGATTTGTGACCCATGATGACGTGTTACGTGCGGTGGCCTTGATCCTGCGTAACACGTCTACCGAGATTATGGCAAACGATCCTTTTGTGGGACAGTTGGACACTTATGAATTCCTGGTCGTCGCGCCAACGGGCCAGGAAGGCTATATCGTCTTGGGGCGGTTGAATCAACGCCTAAGCGAGGCGATCTCGTTCTTCTATCCCCACCTCGACTGGGAAAGCGGCAAGCGCGGCGATGGTTCCCCGCTTCCCAAGATCAACTTCGATATCAAACTACTATCAGGCGATCAAATTCCCAAAGAAGGCGGCTTGCCGCACCTGCGGCAGGCCCTGTTCGGCAAGAAGAAGGCCGCCTAGGCCTGGCCTGGGCGGTTTGAAGGCTATGCAACAACACGGCAGCCTTGCGGGCAAATTGCCGGCCAAGTTCGTGAATCTCTGCACGCCGCTATGGCGCGATTTTGTCTGGATAGGCGTGCTGCTCATCCTGCCACTCCTGCTCTTCGCTCCTGTCGTTTTTGGCAATAAAACGTTGCTCCCCGCAGACGCACTCTACACCACCGAGCCCTTTCGTGCTGCTGCCGAGTCATTGGGCGTTACCGAAGTCCAAAACGGTCTGTTGAGCGACCTGATCCTACAAAATTACCCATGGAAGCGCTTTTTGACGACGGCGCTGGCCCGGCGCGAGCTTCCGCTATGGGACCCCTACATCTTCGCCGGACACCCCTTTCTGGCAAACGGTCAACACGCCGGACTCTACCCTTTGACCTGGATTTTCTTCGTGCTGCCTCTGCCGCGCGCCTTTGGTGTGTTTATCGCGCTACAATTGGGACTTGCCGGCCTATCGATGTATATTTTTGCGCGGGTTATCGGTGCGAACCGCCTGGGAGCGTTCCTGGCGGGGATGACGTTCCAGTTCAGCGGTTTCCTGGTCGTTTCCGTCGTCCACCCGATGATCGTGGCAGCAGCATCGTGGCTGCCCCTGCTGCTGGCGCTGGTCGACCTGACGGTGCGCCGCGCGCGCTTCCTACGCCAGGAACGTGCGATGCTCCCCTGGGCACTGCTCGGCGCGATTGCGCTAGGGCTGCACATCCTCGCAGGCCACGCCGAAGCCACCTATTTCACACTGCTGGTGATGGGCTTGTTCAGCGCGTGGCGGTTCGCGCACACAGCGATCACGCGCCCACGCGCAACGTGGCGCGCCGAAGTCCTCAGCCCGGCGCTTGGCTTGCTGCTGATGGCCGGCCTGGGACTGGCGTTGGGCGCGATCCAGCTTATCCCGCTCTACGAAGTCGTGCAGGGCAGCTTCCGCCAAGGCGCGGTCACGCTCAGCGACATACTCGACTGGGCCTACCCCAAGCGGCGCATCATCACCTTCCTGGTGCCCAACTTCTTCGGCAACCCCACCCACACGACGCTGTGGAACTTCTTCACCGGCGAAGTCACGCGCGCGACTGTCAATGCCTACGGTAACCCCATCTCCAGTTTTGATTGGGGCGTCAAAAACTACGTCGAGGGCGGGGCCTATCTGGGGATATTGCCCTTATTGTTGGCGTTCATCGCAGTCGTCAGTCCAAAGGCAAATGGCGAAGGGCGAAGGACAAAGGGCCAAAATCTAAAATCTAAAATCCAAAATTGGCTGCGCCAGCCCTACGTGCCGTTTCTCACGTTATTGTCGCTGTTTTCGTTGGGATGTATTTTCGGTACGCCAATCTATGCTCTGGTGTACGCGCTGCCCTTTTTGAACCAGTCGCATTCCCCTTTTCGCTGGGTGTTCCCATTGACGGTTGCCGTCGCTGCGCTCGCAGGCTTGGGGGCAACCAGAATCAGCGAATCGGCGAATGAGCGATCAGGCATCACACATCACGCATCACGTTTCACGCATCGCGTTTCACGAGTGTTGTTGTTCGATACGTCGCCTAATGCCGTCAGTGTCACCGGCGCGGTGGCGATTTGGGCAGGGCTGGCGCTGTTGAGTGGGTTGTGGCTTTCGCGGCTAACGTTCGGGAACGTCGAACCGCTGGTCGAGCGCGCATTTTGGTCGCTCGCCCTTGCAGCAAACGCTTTTCCAGATCATCGCACGTTCTACGCCTACCTCTTTCCCTGGCTTCAACGTGGCGCACTGTTCCTGATCAGCGCGGGGATCCTGCTACGAGTTTCGCGCTGCCCGATCTACCTGCCGCACAAGCTAGGACGCCGTCCGGTCTGGGTGGCACTGGCGGCAGCGGTGTTGCTAGTAGACCTGGTCACCTTCGGCGCGGGCTTCAACCCGGCTGTAGATCCAGTTCTACTGGACTACACGCCGCCCGTCGTCAACTTTCTGCGCCAGGATACCAGCTTGTGGCGCTTCTCCACGTTCGATCCACACGGGCGCAAGACGTTCAACGCGAACTCCGGGATGTTCTACGATCTGCAAGACGTGCGCGGCTACGACAGCCTCTTCCCGGCGCAGTACGCGCGCTATATGGGCTGGATCGAACCACAAAATGAATTACTCTACAACCGCATCGCGCCTTTTACGCAGTTCGCCAGCCTCGACAGCCCACTCACCGACCTGCTCAACGTCAAATACATCATCACCGAGGAAGAGATTCCCCTGCCCAAGTACAGCCTCGTCTATCAGGATGAAAGCGTGCGCGTCTACGAAAACCTGGGCGTGGCCCCGCGTGCGTTCACGCTGCCTGTACAAGCGACGCTGGTCGCGCCGAACGTCGAAGCCATAGGCGAGATCATCCAACAACACGATCCCCGATTCTACGCCATCGTCGAACAGGATTTTGTTGCGAACATCCCGTATGCAGTGGACGCCCCCACCCCGGCGGCGCTACAAGCACAGACCATCGGCGACTATCAGCGCAACGAAGTGCTGATCGAAACCACGGTCAACGGCCCGACGTGGCTCGTGCTCGCCGACACGTACTTCCCTGGTTGGAAAGCCTTCGTCCGCCCAGCCGGAACCGATGAGAGCGCAGAGCGCGAAGTCCCGATCGCCCGCATTGCCGGGAACTTCCGGGGCGTGCTACTCGAAGGGGACGACCTTGCAGACGGCGCGCTGGTGCGCTTCAAATACAGCCCCAACAGCGTGAAAGTCGGCGCATTCGTCTCCTTCCTCGCGGGGATGGTGGTGATTTTTCTGGCGGTGGTGTGGGTGTGGCGGCTGGTGTACCGCGAATCGGACGCGCAATCGACGACGCAGCGGCTGGCCAAGAACAGCGTCGCCCCGATCCTGCTGACGCTCTTCAACCGTATGGTAGAACTAGCCTTCGCCGCGTTAATGCTGCGCATTCTCGGACCGGCCAACGTGGGCGATTACACGTACGCGATCAACATCTTTCTCTGGTTCGAAATTATCACCAACTTCGGATTGGACGCCTACCTCACCCGCGAAGTGGCTCGCCATCGCGAACAAGCGGGCTGCTATCTGTTCAACACGACGGCGGTGCGCCTGGGACTGAGTCTCGCGGGCATCCCGCTGCTGATCGGCTTTATCGCGTTGCGGCAAACGCTGATCGCCAACTTCGCCGACCCGGCCTCCCGCCAGGCGATGCTCGCGCTGGTTTTGCTCTATGCCGGACTGCTCCCCAGCTCGATCTCCAAGGGACTGACCTCGCTCTTCTACGCTTACGAGAAGGCCGAATATCCGGCAGCGGTGCAGACGATCTCCACACTCATACGTGTGACCGTACAAACCGCCGTATTGCTCACCGGTTGGGGGATCGTTGGTCTGGCGGGGTCTGCCATCGCCATCAATGTGATCACGCTGGCGATTCTGAGCAGCGTCGCCATCAAACTGTTCTTCCAGGCAAAGCGCCCACAGTGGGGAAATGACCGCGAACTGCGACGTGAGATGATGGTCGAGTCCTGGCCGCTGATGATCAATCACTTTCTCGCCACCCTGTTCTTCAAAATCGACGTCTTTCTGATGGAGCCAATTCTGGGGAGCACTACGCTGGGGTTATACGCTATCGGCTACAAATTCCTGGACGCGCTGGTGGTCATCCCATCGATGTTCACGCTGGCATTGTTCCCAGTGATTTCGCGCCAGGCGCAGGAGGATCGCGCGGGGTTCCTGCGCTTCTACCGGCTCGGCGCGAAAATCCTGATGATGATTGCGCTGCCGGCAGCGATGATCGCCACTCTGGCCGCCTACGAGATGGTCCTGGTGCTCGGCGGACCGGAATATCTGCCCGGCGGGATGATCGCGCTGCAACTGATGGCCTGGTCGATGCCAATCGGGTGGCTCAACAGTCTCACTCACTATGTCCTCATCGCGTTGGATCAGCAACGCTACCTCACCCGCGCCTTCATGATTGGGTTCGCCTTTACCTTGATCGCCAATCTGATCTTCATGCCACTGTACGGCTATCAAGCCTCGGCGATCATCCACATTTTCGCGGAATTGGCGCTGTTAGTCCCCTTCTTGATCGGCGTGCGACGCCACCTACCCCAGGTGGGATGGCGGCAGGCGCTCGGCAAGCCCATGCTGGCTACGGGGATGATGGGCATCGCCGCCCTGATCCTGTTCCCGCTGGGGCGTTGGGTGGCGCTGGCCGGCGCAGTTATCGTCTACCCATTGGCGGTCTGGCGTTTGCAGGTGCTAACGCCAGAAGAAAGGGAATCCCTCGCCCCCATCTTCCGCCGGCGTTGATATTGTTTCCCTTCCAAGAACGGGTATAATGCCAACGAGGACGAAAATTTAAGCCACAGAGCACTCAGAGTTTTTCCTCTGTAATCTCTGTGTCCGCGGTGGCTGTTTTCAAGGAGCGAAGACATATGGAGCTTTCACAACTCGAGCAAATGATCCGCTGGCTGGATGAGGAGCGCAAGCGTGACAAGGCGCTCGTCCTGGCCTTACAGGAGCGCGTCGAACAGCAAATGCACACGATTGAGGCGCAGGCAGTCGAAATCGAACGCCTGCACCAGGATACCGTCGAATTGCGCACTGACATGCGCCACACCGACGACTATCCCGCCATGATCGAGAAGGTAAATCGTGACCTAAACGGCACATTTGAGGAGTTCAAAGCGATGGTGCGACGCGAGCGAATGGAAAGCGAGCAGATGCGCCGGGGTGAAATCGAGGTCGTCAACGATCAGTTGACCGAACTAGACAAGAAGGTACGTGCAGTGCTACGCTACGAAGAGCCACTCAAAGCACGCGAGGCCGGCGAGCAGCGTTTGCAGGGCCAGATTCAGGTTGTGTCCAACACCATCACCGACTTGACCAAGCGCACCGAGGACCGCCTGCAATCCATTGTCTACCTAGAGGAGCAGCGCAGGGCCGATACGCGACGCGTTGCTGCGGTGGAGGGCGAAATTCCGGGGCTGCGAAAAAGCCTCGACGAGATTACTTCGAAGCAAGTACGCCTCGAAGACAACATCCGTAAGCTGCCCACACGGGTGGAGGAAGCCGTCCAAATTGCCAAATCCTACGAAACGCGCATCGAAGAACTGCGCATCGCGGACTTCCAACGCGAGCAGCGGGTGAAACAGTACACCGAGCAGGCCGCGCATGTCGACGTTGAACTGGGCCGTCTGGTCGAACAGACCCAGAAATACGCCCTGCTCTACAATCAGAATAAACAGGCGCTCGACGGGCTGGACGCCTTCCAAGTGCGGCTGGAGAAACGCCAGAACGAGATCGCAGAGATGCAGCGCCTTACCGAAGAACGGCTCAGACGGCAATGGGAAGAGTGGCAGGCCACCTTCGCACGCGACTGGCAGAAGCGCTTAGTGGCCGAGGAAGACCGCTGGCGGCGTCAAGATCTCGCCAATCAAAAGTCGACGGAACACTTTGCCAACCTGGATGAACAAGCCGAAATGTACTATCGGGAGATTGTAACGCTCTGGGAAGAGCTGCGGGCTACACTGGACCGTTGGGGCAAAGCCATCCAAGAAACCCTCACCGCCAACCAGGAGTTACCAGTTCAGCAGTTAAAAGCTCTCCGACGGTTCGCAGAGGAGAAACACAAGGAACTGTTGTAGAGAATAGCGAATTGCCAATGGCGCGTCGGCAAAAAGATATCTCCCTTTTGCCAACGCGTGTTTTTAGAGATTATGCCAGCGCCCATCCACCATGACGCGGACGACGTGCGTTTCAAGCAACGCCTCAGGAGACAGCGCGAAAACGTCGTGGTCAAGCACAGCCAGATCGGCGATGTAGCCAGGCATGAGCAATCCCATCCGCGCTTCCAATCCGACGGCGTAGGCCGCGCCCCAAGTGTACGCGCGCAGCGCCTCCGACAAGGAGAGTCGTTGTTCGGGATGCCAACCTTCAGGGCCGGGGAAGCCGTCCTCACGACGGCGTGTCACCACTGCGTACAGACCAATGAACGGGTCGAAGATCTCGATTGGCGCGTCCGAGCCAAAGGCCAACACCGCTCCGGCGTCTGCCACGGAGCGCCAGGCGTAAGCATACGGCACACGCTCAGGTCCCAGGTAACGGTCGGCCATTGCCATATCGTGGATGGCGTGGATCGGTTGCATGGAGGCCACAAGCCCCGCCCGGCCCATTCGCGCCTGATCCTCAGGACGCATCGACTGCACATGCTCGATACGATGGCGTAACGCCGGATTAATGTCACGCACAGCCTCCAAGGCTTCTACAACAAGGGCGTTGGCGCGGTCGCCAATCGCGTGGATTGCCAACGCCATCCCGCCCGCCGCCGCCCGCTGCGTCACCTCGACGAGCTGCTCCGGCTCCAGGGTGAGCAATCCCACATTCTCCTGCTCGCCCGCGTAAGGCGCGAACATCGCGCCCGTACGCGATCCCAACGCACCGTCGGCGAAGAGCTTCAGTCCGCCAAAGCGCAACCAATCGTCACCATAGCCGCTACGGAGGCCGGCTTCCAGCGCCGCATCGAACGATTCCAGGCGCACGTATTTGACGACGCGCATCTGTAGACGCTCCTGGTAATGCAATTCCTGGAACGCCGCAAACGCCAGACCACCATCCACATCGTGGATGGCGGTGATACCCAACGCCAAGAGACGGCCCTGCGCCACATCCAACGCATCGACAATTTCGTCCAACGTTGCCGGCGGAATGACTTCACGCACCAGGTGCGTGGCATCCTCAAAGAGCATCCCGTCGGGCGTCCCGTCGGCGTTGCGACCGAGCTTGCCGTGCGGTGGATCGGGCGTCTCAGCAGTGATGTGCGCGGCTCGCAATGCCGCCGAGTTCACGACCCAGGCATGCGCGTTCTTGGCGATCAACGCCACGGGATGTTGCGGGGCCACGCGATCCAGTTCGGCAGCGGTGGGGAAACCCACTGGGTTGGCAGACTCACCCGCGTCATCCCACAAAGTTTGATCCCAGCCGCGGCCAGTAATCCACGTCCCCGGTGGCAGATCACGAGCGCGTGCAGCCACCGCTTCCAGAAACGTCGCGCGGGAAAGATCGCGCAAGTTCAGTTCATGGAGGCTCAATGCGTACCACATCGCGTGGATATGCGCATCGGTCAAGCCGGGGATCACAAGCGCACCGCCTACCACTTCAACCACGGCACCGGGCGCGGCAGCCCATGCCTCCGCTTCAGCATCCAGCCCGGCAATTTTTCCGTCCACAACGGCCAACGCCCGCGCCCAGGGGCGGCGCGCATCGCCGGTGTAAATACGCGGATGGCGCAGAATTTTTATGTTCACAGTCACTTCCTAGAGACGTCGGTAGATTTGAGTGTTTAGACGCGCCAACGTTAAAGCCCTAAGAGATCAGCGATCCAGACGATGCTGTACCGCCCGGCCCAAGCCACGACAATCGCTTTGAGCGTCTTTCCGCTCCATGTCGCCAGGTAAAACTTCCACACGGGCATCCCCGCCGCGCCGGCGGCCATCCCCGCCATGTCGAACAGCGGCATCGGTACAACGCCCATCAGAAAAACGGTCAACATCCCGTGCGCCCGCACCCACCCTTCAATCCTGGGATAGACCTTCCAACGATCCACCAGGTCTTCAACGGCGTATCCGGCCACATAGCCCCACAATTCCCCCAGCGAGTCGCCAAACCCGGCGCACAGTCCGATCCACCAGGGAACAAGCACCGATCCCATCGTAAAGGTAAACGCGAGGTGCGGAATCGGCAACAACACTGTCGTACTGCCGATCCAGGCCATCAGGAATACGCCGAAATAGCCCAGCCCACTGAGGCTTTCGAAGGTGATTTTCTCGCGGTTGAGCGCGATAAAGGTCGTAAATCCTACAAAGAATACGACCAGCGCAACGCGCAAGACAGTTTTGCGTGTTTTCTGTGCCGCCGCAACGTTCCTCTTGAGTGACTCAACCTCAACAGTCTCTTCAAGCGGGAGATCGGTATGCATCACACGTACGACATCCCTCATGCGGTGAACGGTGCTCCCAGCCGCACCACGCGGGCCGAACCGACAAGGTTATAAGTCACGTTACAACTATCCACTACCAGCGATGCTTGTTGGAGCACCCGACCGTAATCCACACAGTGATGACCGGTTACAATGACGACTACGTCGGCGGCCTGCAACGCGGCATCCGTCAATGCGATAGATTCAAGCGTCAGTGCATCACTGCAGAAGACATTGCCGCCCACATGGAACGTCGGTACAAACGGATCGTGGTACTGTACCTCGGCCCCGCGCCCAAGTAACAGCTCAATGACACGCTCGGCGGGCGTGTCACGTGAATCGCCAATATCAGGCTTGAAAGCGACCCCGAGCACCAACGCACGCGCGCCGTGCAGCGCCTTACCCTCCCGGCTCAGACCGCGCACGATCAAATCGATAACGTGATAAGGCATCGTCTCGTTGGTCTCCGCTGCCAACTCGATGAAACGGGTGTAAAAGTCGTACTCACGCGCTTTCCACAGCAAATAGTAGGGGTCGATGGGGATACAGTGTCCTCCCACCCCTGGACCGGGACGGAATGGCATAAAGCCGAAAGGCTTGGTCTTCGCCGCGTCAATAACCTCCCAAAAATCGATACCCATACGCTCGGCCAGTTGCGCCATCTCGTTGACGAGGGCGATGTTCACCGCGCGGAAGGTGTTTTCCAGCAACTTGGTCAATTCGGCAGCCGAGGGCGACGAAACTTCGTGGACCGGCGCTCCCATCTGCCGCAGCAGCGCCGCAGAAGCCGCCGTTGCGTTCGGCGTCAACCCACCGACGACTTTGGGGGTGTTGTAGGCGCTCCAATCCTTGTTGCCGGGGTCGATGCGCTCCGGCGAAAAGGCCAGGTAGAAGTCATCGGCGGCAGCAGACAGACCGCTCACCCGCTCCAAAATCGGCCGCACGATTTCGGTGGTCGTACCGGGATAGGTAGTGGATTGCAAGACCACCAACTGGCCCGCGTGCAGGTAGGGCGCAATGCCCTCGGTGGCAGAGACGATGTAGCTCAAATCGGGGGTGCGCTGGATAGTATACGGCGTGGGCACGCAGATGAAGACTGCATCATAATCGCGGATAATGGCATAGTCGGTGGTAGCGCGCAGACGGCCCTCCTGAATGTGCGGCAGCAGCTCGGCGTCGGCGACGTCCTCGATATAGCTGTGCCCGGCGTTGAGCTGTTCGGCACGCTGGGAATTGATCTCAATACCGATTGTCACAAAACCGGCCTTGGCAAAAGCCAAGGCCAGCGGCAATCCCACATATCCCATTCCCACCACAGCGACCCTGGCTCTGCGATAGGTGATCTTGTCCGAAAGTGATGTATTCATCGTTCCTCCACAAAAATAAATATGATAGGGTTTAACACACACAAAACGGCGGGCGGAATCCGCCGCCCACCGTTTCACGCTCATACACGTTATGGCTCTCTTGCAATTCGTTGCGCCAATAACGCCAACTTCACTTCCACTTCGTACCAACTAATCTCCGAAAGGCCAAGTTTATGACGCAGTTCGGTGCGATCCATATCCGCCGCAAAGTCACGCGCCGCACACGTCCAGCGAAGCATTTCGAAAGTGATGCGCGGGATTTCCGCCTGCACGGCCACGTCAGTCAGAACGTATTCCAGGTTACGGGCGCTCCACGGGAAGAGAAACTGGCGCGAAGGATACTGTCCCAGGTATTCCTGCATAACGGCAGACCAGCTCTGCGGCAGCGTGATCCGGCGTTCTTTGTGACGGCGGCGCGCCTCCTTGTAGCGCACCCACAGCGCCGGATGTTGCGCGTCGGTCAGGTCAATGTGGTTGACGTGCAGGTTGACACACTCGCTCTTCTTGATGCCAGTATGCAGGATAAGGGTGAAGAGCAAATGTGGACGCGTGTCGGGCTTGCGCGACTCACTGCCCGCGCGCAATGCCTGTGTCACCGCCAGAGCAGCATCGATTTGCGCGCGGGTGAGGATCTCCGGCAAAGGCGCAGTCACAGATTGGTGAATCAACGGCGCGGCAGCATCGCGAGTGACGACGCCTTCTTCCGCCAGCCAGCCGAAGAACACTTTGAGCGTAGTGATGCGGCGCTCCAACGTTTTGGGGCTGCATGGCACACCCCGCGCAGATTCCATCCACTTGACAAAGGCATTTAACATCACCGGGGAGATGTCGCCGATGGCCTGCACCGGTCCCAGGTAATCACTCAGGATTTGCATATCCAGCCGAAATGCCTGCTGCGTGTTCTCCGTAAAGCCGCGCGCCTGCATATACTTCTCAAAGGCTCCCAACACGACGTTGAATGGCGAGCGTGACGTCAGATCTACTGCCGGTGAAGCAGGTTTCGGAACAGTAGCGGCTTCCGATGCGGGCGACGAAGCTGCCTCAGACAGCGCCGCTTCCGGAAATAACGTCAATTGTTGCGTTTCTTGATTATCGACCATTGCCCCTATTATATCCCATTAAAGGGAGATACAAGTCAAAAATTGACATACATTTTTCTTCTTTTTTGTGGTATACTCTGCCACAGAGTGCGATTCTCAACAGCAATATGGGAATCATAGCTACTCACCATTTTGAGGAGGTGTCTATGCCACTGGATGTTGCTGCCATACGGCAAGAATTTCCGATCTTCGAACGCAAAATTCACGGCAAGCGTCTGGTCTTTTTAGATAGCGCCGCCAGTTCACAGAAACCCCGTGCCGTTATCGGCGCGATGATGCACACGTACATGCACAACTATGCCAACGTCCACCGAGGATTGTATTCCCTGGCGGAAGAGGCCACTGAGGCTTACGAAGAAGCGCGGGCGAAAATTGCGCGCTTCATCAACGCACCAGACCCTGCCGAGATCGTCAACGTGCGCAACGCGACGGAAGGGCTGAACCTCGTCGCCTATAGTTGGGGCGAGACGAACATCCAGGCCGGAGATCGTATCGTTATCACGGAGTTGGAGCACCACGCCAACCTGGTCCCATGGCAACAATTGGCGCAGCGCAAGGGCGCGGAATTGGCCTACATCCCCGTAAGTGACGCGGGCGAATTGGAACTAGATGCCCTGCCGCCCTTGTTAGCAGATGGGCGGACCAAGGTCATTGCCTGTTCGGTGATGTCGAATGTCCTCGGTGCGCTGCCACCGGTCACCCAAGTCGCGGCAATGGCGCACGCTGCAGGCGCACTGGTGGTGATGGATGGCGCGCAGGCCGTGCCCCACCAACCCGTCGATGTGCAGGCGTTGGGCGCCGACTTCATGGCGTTCTCCGGCCACAAGATGTGCGGGCCAGGCGTCGGTATTCTGTGGGGCCGGCACGAGCTGCTGGAAGCGATGCCCCCCTTCCTCTACGGCGGGGATATGATCCGCACCGTCAAACGCGATTACGCCAAGTGGAATGATGTTCCATACAAGTTCGAGGCTGGGACGCCCGCTATCGCCGAGAGCATCGGATTGGGCGCGGCGGTGGATTTTCTCACGGCCATCGGGATGGAAGCCATCCACGCCCACGAGCAAGAGATCGTCGCGTATGCGCTGGCGCGCCTAGCGGAATTGCCGACGGTTCACGTGCTCGGTTCTGGCGATGGGGGGCACAACCTGGCACAAGAGCGCAGCGGGGTCGTTGCATTCTGGATGGACGGTATCCACCCGCACGACATCTCCGCTATCCTCGATGCCGAGGGCGTTTGCGTGCGTGCCGGGCATCACTGCGCACAACCCCTGCACGACCGCTTCAACGTTCCGGCGAGCGCGCGTGCCAGCTTCTACATCTACAACGACAAGGATGACGTCGATGCCCTCATCAAAGCACTGCACAAAGTCGTCAGAGTTCTGGGACGATAGAGCCAGCTTTAGATTATTCTTGGAGGTACAATGAGCAGCGACCTTTATCGCGAGCAGTTACTAGACCATTACCACAATCCCGAAAACTTCGGTGTGCTGGACAACGCCGAAGTCGACATCGAAATGGACAACCCGACGTGCGGGGATATGATCCACCTGACGGCGCGCCTCGACAGCGCCGGGCGCGTCGCCGAGGTGATGTTCGAAGGGCAGGGTTGCGTTATCAGCATGGCCGCAGCGTCGATGTTCACAGAGCACGTCAAGGGCAAAACGGTGGAAGAAATCGCCACGATGGGGCTGGACGAGATCCAGGAGATGATGGGCGGCGTGAAGCTGAGTATGGGCCGGGTGAAATGCGCGTTGCTGCCACTCAACGCGATGAAACAGGGGCTAAAGGAACGTGGGGGCGCGATCGTCACCTGATTGGTGCCGGTGGTGCAATGATTCGCTCGATACGCACCGAGATCGCTTCAGGGATGACATTTTGGATGATGATCCCCTCCGGAACCTCAACTACAGGGATGATGGCGTAGTCTCCAGGCAACAGATTAGTCAGATCCAAAGCCACTTCCACATCCGCCGCCTGCAACTGCTCTATCATCGCCAGCGGCCCACTTAAAACAAGCACGACGGCCTCGACACTCGGAGCAGCGCGCATATCCTGGGACAATCCACGCAGCGTCGGTGTCACCGCCAGGGTCAGACCGCTCTGAATGGCCTCGATCGTCAGACTAAGCGTCACATAAGGACGCGGCGGTGAGATAAGTGACAATCCTACCGGCATTTGCAGGGCGACCGTAGTCGTCAAGCTTTGCGTCAGCGTGTTCAAGCTAACGGGTTGGGTAAGCAGGTAACCAGGGGCCTCCCGCACCCTCTCAACGCGCCCGTAGACCTTGACGAGCTGTGGCTCAATCACAACATTGGAAATGCGATATCCGGGGGCCGGTTGACCTTCCCAGGTAATGTTCACCGCCAGATCGCGCACGTAGCCTAGCGGCGAAATCGGTACATTAATGGTCACTGCTTTCGGAATGGATTCAACGTTGGTAACCGCTTGCTCGTTCTGATCTAAAAGTACTGGTTGGTAATCGCCGCGGACGTCGCTCTGTTGATCTTGAACAGAAACTGTCACCTGTGCCTGCGTCACCTTGTCGACCCACGAGGCAGGACCGCGCACACGCACGGTCTGCGGCACGACCTCCGGTTCTTCGACCCGAAAGCCAAACAGTGGCGTTCCTTCGGTCCGGATAGTGATCGTGATCTCTTTCTCGGCGATATGCTCGACGGTGAGGTTAACTTCCGACGGGGTAATTTTCAGCACCTGCACAGGCGCAACCTGAACATCGACCTTAATCGGAAGGGCCAAAGTGCCAGTGGACACCTCGGAAAGGTCAATGTAGGCACGCAGATTTTCGGAACTGAGTGTCTTCCACACCGACTGTGGTGCGCGCAATTCAACACGCGCGCGGGTGCCGTTCAGCCCGTAAGCGAGCATGCCCTCATCCAGTCCGACTATCTCGATCGGGATAGCCGTGCCGAAAGGGCCATCCTGCGTTGGATCCTTGGCCTCCGTGGCCACAGCCCAGAAAAAAAACGCCAGAAGCAGCGAAAGAAACAGCGAGCCAAGATTGCGTCCCAACCAACGGCTCATACCCGCACGCCCTCCTCGATCTCCTGAAGAGGCCGCACTGTGCTGCGGCGCACGCGGCGGAAGATGCCGCGGGATGAGCGAACCTTGGGGACGAGAAAAGCGCGCAAGATGGATTCCAAACGTCTGGCATCGATGTCACGGATGATACGACCATTGTGGGTCAACGAGATTTGCCCGCGCTCTTCCGAGACAACGACGGCAACTGCATCGCCCTCTTCCGTAGCACCGATGGCAGCCCGGTGCCGCAACCCAAGTTCACGATCCGCCAGAAATGCGGCGGTCAGGGGCATCACGCAGGCTGCTGCGATAAGCCTGCCATTGCGAATAATAACAGCGCCATCGTGCAAAATGACGTGATGATCAAAAATGGTCATCAATAACTCTGGTGTCACCTCCGCGTCGATAAGCACACCGGTATCGATGTATTCCTGCAGGCCGGTTTGACGTTCGAAAACAATCAGCGCTCCCACGTCGTGAGCGGCCATATACACGACAGCTTTGACGACGTTAACGATCATCTTCTCAAGCTTCGGGCTATCGCCAGGTTCGACCAACAGAAGCGGACTACGTCCCAGTTGCTCTAACGCGCGACGTAATTCAGGCTGAAAGAGCACCGGAATACCCACCAGGAGCGCCGGGAGCAAATTCTCTATCAGCCAGGAGAAAGCCCGCAATTGCACCAGGCGCGTCAGCAGAGCCAGAGAGATCAGCAAGGCTGTGATACCACGCACCAACGGAACGGCGCGCGTTCCTTTTATGGCGTAGAAGACCCAGAAGAAAAAGAACGCCACAATCAGGATATCCAGGCCATCGAGCCAGGTTATACGCTCCAGCAGCCACATTAAGTTCCACATTGTTACTACAATCCAAACCCTTCACAGTCATTCTGTGAGCACACAGCCACCGCCTCAGCTACATAGGCGGTTCCTGTCCAGTCAGTTCGCGGTACAAATCAACGTAACCCTCTCTGTTGGGCGGTTCAAGCGCCAGAATCGCTGTGACGGTCTTGATTGCGGCCTCCTGCTGCCCGGCGTCAAGTTGCAACCCACCTAGCACATCCAGATGTTCCAATGCTTTCTCCCGCTTACCGCTATTGAGATACAGTTGCGCTCCACGGGCACGCAAAGGAATGTTGTCAGGCTCGTTGGTGATCAGGTCCTCCAGCACGACCAATGCCCGATCCACGTTGTGTGCCTCGAGATAAAGTTTGATTAATTTGTCGAGAGCGTTTAGTCCCAAATGCGGTCGACCGGTGCGCGGATACAGGCGGTAGAGCGCCAGATAGGCACGCTCGTCGGCAGGCGCGATGCGCAAAATCGCCTCATTGTTCTTAATCGCCGCCAGCCAATCCAACCGCTGCAAGTCAAGGTCGGCCATCCTGTGCAAAATACGGACTTCCCACTGCTGCTCTGGCGCACCACGCGGCGCCAAACGCAGCGCCTCAGTGTACACGTCGCGGGCGCGCTCCGGCTGTGCCAGTTGATAATGCGCATCCGCCAGTTGCAAGTACTGGCCCAGGGCATCGTCGATCTGCCCCCGTTGGGTCAGCAATTCGATGACTCTTTTGTGCACAACGATGTCGATGGGGGATAATTGTAGGATTTCACGGTAAGTCTCCAGAGCCTGCAACGTTTGACCACGGACTTCATAGGTGCGGGCTATGGTGTGGAATTTGAGCAGCGCCTCATCGATACGCCCGGCTTCTTGCAGTAGACTTGCCAGGAGATAGTGCAACGGCAGGTAATCGGATGCCTTGCCAAGCGTATGAAACAATTCCTCCAGAGCGCTGTAGACTTTGGCGCGCCGCTGATACTCCTGCGCCAACGCAACAGAACGCAGAATACGCGAGGCATTGGGCATACTGATCAACTCACCGAGGCTGAGCACCGTTCCTGAGCGGGAAAGACCGTCCAGACGTTTGCGCGCTTCAAGCGACTTATCCTCCCAACCGCGCCGTCCTAGAAAATCGACCAACGACTCGCTGAGGCTCCGCGCGCGATCGGGGTCTCCGGTACTGACCAGGTTTTGCGCCACACTTTGGTAAACGCGGATCAAGTCATCGGCGTGTTCACGTTCGATGGTCGCCAGATCGACAATCTTCACCGCCTCCCAGAAATGTTTCAGCGCCTCCGCGAAATCGCCCTGCGCCTGGTAGGACTCGCCCAGGGCAAAGTGACTACCTAGAATGTACTCCGGATCCGAAAGTGACTTCTCCAACTGCGCAATCGCCTCGGAAAAGCGCATTTGCTCCTTGTACAACAATCCCAGGTTGAAGTGAATGGAGGGCATCGAGACACCCGCCTTGTTCAACTGCTCGTAGGCCTGAAGGGCCGCTGTCAGGTCGCCGCGCGTCTGAGCATCGACCGCCTTACCGATAAGCAAATCGACTTCCATCTGCGAGATGCCCTGTACCTGGGGTTTATCTTCCGCAAAGATTGACTCGGCCAAGTCCGCCAGAGCGCGCTGCCGAGCGACATCTGCGGGGCTACCCACCTGTTCGGTTTCCACATCCAAAGCATCTTCCAAGGAATCCACCGCCTCGAAACGTGGCGGTTCGGGCACGGGACGCTGGCTTTGAAGCAGCATCATCGTCTGTCCGATGCGTGGCTCGTGCGGGATGAACGTCTGCATCTGACGGCAGATCTCGATGGCCCAGTCGGGATGCTCTTGTTGGTAGAGATAGGCCAGCCAGAGCGCCGCCAACACGGCCCGATCCACTGATTTTTCCTGCTGATAGTGGTATAGGAGATCGCGCCACACCTTGTCCTGATGCGGCTGCAACCGGGCAGATGCCTCCAGCGCCGTCACGAACTTGCTCCCCACCCCCTGTTTACCATAACGCTGTCCGGCTTCGTAATAGTTTGCGGCGGCCTGTTCGATGTCGCCATTACGTTCGTGAATCTCCGCGATGCGTTCATAAGGACCGGGATCGGAAGAATTCAACGTCGTGAGCCGCTGGTAGGTTTCAAGCGCCGCCTCCATGTCCTCGGCATTGAACAACGCCCAGGCATAGCCCATCAACGCCGAGACATCGTCGGGGAACTCAGCCAGGGCGCGTTCATAGAAGCGTACTGCCTCCTCCCACTTCTCGTCCCAAACACTGTCATTTGCCTTTTGAATGGCCTCATCAAAGCGTAAGCGGTTACCGGCCAATGCACACCCCCTGTTTGAGCTATCAGCAGTTAGCGATCACCAGTCAGCAATCAGGCAGAGACTAAAAAAGCTCAGCACATATTGGCATGTTGTAGGTCGCTCGTTCATAACAGATATTGAGTTTACAGAGTGTCTTTTGAGACTTTTGTAGTCTGTCCTAATCCTTCTCCAACACCCACACCAGGATGGCTTTCTGAGCGTGAAGACGGTTTTCGGCCTGATCGAAGAGCACCGAGTGCGGACCATCGGCGACGGCATCGGTAATTTCCTCGCCACGATGGGCGGGCAGGCAGTGCATCACGATGACGTCTGACTTGGCGCGTGCCAGTTTAGCGTCGTCCACGCGGTAAGGCGGGAACAGTTTGCGGCGCTGTTCTGCCTCAGCCTCTTGGCCCATCGAGGTCCAGGTGTCGGTGTAGATTACATCTGCATCCTGCACGGCAAGCATGGGATCATCCACCGCTTCAATGGTAGAACCACTCTGCACCGCCAGCCGCCGGCCCATATCCCAGATAGCGGGATGCAGTCCATAACCCTTCGGCGCAGCGAGCGTGAAATTCATCCTCAATAACGTCGCGCCGTACAGCAGCGAGGTCGCCACGTTGTTGCCATCGCCCAAATAAACCAGCTTCTTACCCTTGAAGCTGCCCTTGTGTTCCAGGATCGTCAGGAAATCGGCCATGCCCTGGCACGGATGCGAGTAATCCGACAGGCCGTTGATCACCGGCACGGTCGCGTCTTGCGACAGCGCTACCACGTCCGCATGACCAAAGACGCGAGCCATCACGACGTTGACGTAGCGCGAGATGACGCGGGCCACATCGGCCACGCTTTCGCGCTTGCCCAACTGAATCTCGTCTGGGGAAAGGTAAAGCGCGTTACCACCCAATTGCAGCATCGCCACGTCGAAGGAAACGCGGGTGCGCAGGCTAGGTTTCTGAAAAATCATCCCTAGCACTTTGTTCTTGAGGTAAGGGGTGTCTTCGCCTGCCTTCCACGCACTCTTGATACGCACAGCCAAATCAAGGAGCGCCTGCATCTGTTCTGGCGTGAGGTCGGCCAGTGTCAAAAAGTGTCTCATCGTGTATGCCTCCAGCTTAGGTTGTGGTTTGAATAAGTCATTCCGCCTATAGTATACCACGAAGGGCACTAACAGGAAAAGCGCGTCAAGGACGGGGCGGGTCATTACACTTGTCATCCACATAAGCGTTTTATACTTGTTGGCACTTATTGGGCCTGGTGCTATACTTTCTCTGTAAGGCTCAAACCAGAAGGCTTGGTGAAATTTCACACAAATCAGACACTTTTTTAAGGAGGATATGATGACGAAAGCAGGGTTAATTCTTGGCGCGGTGATGTTGGTTTTGGGGATCGGCGGCAGTTTGATATCACCGGTCTGCGTGCCATGCCTGGCAATGGTAGCAGGCATCGGGGCCGGATACTTGGCGTGTGTCTTCGACAAGCCACTCACATCCGGTGGCGCAGCCAAGGCAGGTGCGATTGCGGGCGCGATCGGCGGCGCAGGCGCGTTGCTCGGGCAGATTATCGGCGGCATCCTCAACAGTATCTGGGTTGATCCACAAAGCATCATAGACATCATGGAGCAGTTCGGTCTTCCGGCCGCCTATGACCCCGACATGGTGCGCATCACCCAAATCGGCGGCGGTGTGTGCTTCGGTCTGCTCGACATCGTGCTGATGGCCGGCCTCGGCGCACTGGGTGGCATCCTCTGGCACCAAATCGCCGGGAAAAACAACACGGCCGTTTGAACGTTCAAATGTACCACTTTCAAGAGGGAAGACGATGACTGAACAGAAATTAATCTGGATCGAAGAGGAAGTCGCTGCACTTAAGGACAATGGCTTGTTCATCAACCTGCGTACCATCGACTCCCCACCCGGCGCGTGGATGACGGTGGACGGCAAGCGCGTGCTTAATCTCTGCACGAACAACTACCTAGGCCTCGCCGACGACGCGCGCCTGAAGGGTGCCGCCAAGGCCGCCATCGACCGCTTTGGCGCGGGGCCGACGGCGGTGCGCTCTATCGCCGGGACGCTCTCACTCCACAAGGAGCTGGAACGCGCGATGGCGGGATTCAAGCGCGTTGAAGACGCGCTCTACGTGCAGGCCGGCTTCGTCGCCAACCAGGCGGCCATCCCGCCGCTGGTCGGCAAGGAGGACGTGATCTTCTCGGACCGGTTGAACCACGCCAGCATCATTGACGGCGCGCGGTTAAGCCGCGCCAAAATCATCGTCTACGAGCACTGCGATCCCGCCGATTTGGAGGTGAAGGTCAAGGAAAACCTGCCACAGTACCGGCGCGGGCTGGTTGTCACCGACGGCGTCTTCTCAATGGATGGCGACGTCGCGCCGCTGGACAAGATTTACGAGGTTGCGGAAAAGTACGGGTTGCTCACAATGGTCGATGACGCGCACGGTGAAGGCGTTCTCGGCCACGGCGGGCGCGGCATCGTCGATCACTTTGGACTGCATGGCAAATTCGACGTGGAGATCGGCACGTTCTCCAAGGCGTTCGGCGTGGTGGGCGGCATCGTCGCGGGGAAGAAGCTCATCGTCGACTTCCTGCGCCAGAAAGCGCGTCCGTTCCTCTTCTCCAGCGCCGTCACCCCAGCCGACACCGCCGCGTGCCTCGCCGCCGTGCAAATGCTCGCGGCTTCGACCGATCTGGTCGAGCAGTTATGGCAAAACACGGAGTACTTCAAAGGGCAGATGAAAGGTCTCGGCTTCGACGTGGGCAACAGCGTGACACCGATCACGCCGGTGATGCTCGGCGAGGCGAAGCTTGCTCAGGCGTTCAGCCGCCATCTCTTCGAGGAAGGCGTCTTCGCCATGGCGATTGGCTTCCCCACCGTCCCGCAGGGGCTTGCGCGAATCCGCGTGATGGTCTCCGCCGCTCTTTCCAAAGACGATATGGACTTCGGGCTGGAAAAGTTTGCAAAAGTCGGAAAAGCGCTGAACGTGATTTCGTGATGCGAGTTTAGAGTTGCGAGTTAAGAGTTACGCATAGCGCGCGTCTATCGCTTTCTGCACTGCATCGTAATCCGCCGGTAGTTCTACTGGCGGATTTGCGTATTGGGCGATGACGTCCGCCAGGGCGCTATCGTGGTATTTGACCTTGAAATCGGTGAACTTGAGGCCGTGGGCGGTGGAGATGACGACCACGCGGTCGTCGCGCTGGATGTCGCCACGGTCGATCAGCTTGAACAGCGCCGCCAGCGCGACGCCAGTGTGCGGGCAGCAGTACATGCCGGTGCGGTCGGCGCGAGCGGCGGCATCGGCCAACTCGTCCTCGGTGGCCTGTTCGACGACGCCATCGAAAGCGGTCAGCGTTTTGACGGCGCGCTCGTAGCTCACCGGATCGCCGATCTGGATGGCGCTGGCGAGCGTCTTCTGCGCCTGTACCGGGCGGTACGCCTGGAAGCCGGTCTGATAGCTCAAGTAGAGCGGGTTGGCGCGCGCGGCCTGCGCGCAGGCGATGCGCGGCAATTTGTCGATCAGCCCTAGCGCCTTCATCAACAAAAATCCCTTGCCGAGCGCGCTGACGTTGCCCAGGTTCCCAACCGGGATCACGATCCAGTCCGGCACTTGCCAATCGAACTGCTGCACGATTTCGATGGCGACCGTCTTCTGGCCCTCCATGCGCAGTGGATTCATCGAATTGGCGAGGTAAAGCGTGGGATCGGTGGCGATCTGCCGCACGATGCGCATACAGCCGTCGAAGTCGGTGTCAAGCGCGAGCACGAGCGCGTTGTTGGCGATGGGCTGGATCAACTGCGCGGTGGAGACCTTGCCTTTCGGCAGCAATACCACGGCGGGGATGTCCGCCGCCGCCGCATACGCCGCCAACGCCGCCGATGTGTCGCCCGTAGAAGCGCACGCCACGGCGCGAATCGGCTTTCCGTCGGCCCGCATTTGTTTGACGACAGAGATAAGCACCGTCATCCCCAAATCCTTGAACGAGCCGGTGTGGCTGTTCCCGCACAACTTTACCCATAAGTCCGGGACGCCGATCTCCTTGCCCAACCGCTCCGCCCAGAAACAGTTGGTGTGACCCTCGTACATCGAAACGACGTTCTCGTTGTGGACTTGCGGCGCAACCCACTCCTTCTTACCCCACACGCCGCTGCCGTAGGGCCATTCGGTGGTGTGCGTGCGTTTCTCGAAGAGTTGCTTCCACTCGGCGGCGCTGCGATCCCGCAACGCATCGACGTCGTGCACAACATCCAGCAAGCCGCCGCACTCCTCACAACGATAGACGATGTCATAGATCGAGTAACGCCGTCCACACCCGCGCACACATTCGAGCCAGCTATTGTATGCCATTTCCCCCTCCCTCAAAAACAAACCGCTAATCTCGCTAATCTACGCGAATCTTCTTATGATTAGCGAAGATTCGCGTGATTCGCGGTGAAAATCTGACAACCGAGGCATAAACAGTCTTGTGCCGTTTTTCGTTGACGATCCACAAATCGAACAGCGCGATGCCGGCCCAAAGGCAAAGCGTAATCTCCAACGCCATGCGCGGCAGGTTGGTCAACGACATGCTGAATGTCTCCACAAAACCGTAATCCTGAGGGAACTCGTACTGCACAAACGGGTACAGGTAAGGGACAACGCCACCGAACTCCCCGAAAAGGTGCAGTAGATAACCGAGCCCCCAACTCCACGCGGGCCTCTTTCCCCAGATCAGATAGACGAATGCCGTCGAGACAGCCACGACGACCAGGGTATGCCCCATCCAGCGACTGCCCTCACCTTGGTTGAATACGTAATGCGCGACCTTATCCACCACATCCGGCACAACCGCAGCCGCCATCACCGGCACGAAATCGGCCTTCAGATAACGATAGGCCAACGCTGATACAGCGACATGTCCAAAGATCATCGAATGTCCTCTCAATTCTCAACGGCTTTAGCGGGTGAAACGGAAGCGGTGTCCGTTGAAATTCGTTCGATCCGTTGAGGTGAATGCATGGCGAGCGCCGCCCACCCCAACAATGCCAGTTCCAGGGCAATTTCGACGGGATTCTGCAACTTGCGCAACAACGTTTCCCACAATCCCAGCGATGGCGTGAACTCGTACTGCACGAACGGATACAGCCACGGCACCTGTCCGCCGATATCGGCCACAAGGTGACCCAGGTAGCCCACGGCCCAACTCCACGCGGTCTGCCGTCCCCACAGCAGCCGTACGACGATGGTCGAAACGGCAAGGCCTAGCAAGGCGTGACCCCACATTCGCCCGCTCGGCAAAAGCCCCAGCCCCTGGCACAGCGCCTTGTCCACCACGTCGGGGATCACTCCCGCGACAACAACCGGGACCAAATCAGCCTTCAAATAGCGATGCGCCAGGACCGAGACGCCCAGATGACCAACCAGCATTACGCCCCCACCACGTGAGTAAGTGTCCGATGAATCGGCGCGTAGCCTGTAGCGCGCAAGTCTTCGGGCGGCATAGAAGCCTCGTCGGGCTTGTCGGAAAGCGCAAAGAGCAGCGCGCCTCGGTCACGCCAGCCCAGCATCAGCTCGCGCACTTCGTGAGTGAGGCAGATTTCGCGCGCCAGCAAATCCTCCGGCGCGGCGTCCAGCGGCAACACACCCATACGCCCAATCGTCTCGCGGTACTCGTTGTAGCGGAACGCTTTGAACGGCGTGGGATCACCGGCCTGCACCAGCGCGTAAATGTTGCCGTGCAGCGCGCGCAGGTCGGCGGGCAGATCGGCGGTCCGCGCATCGACGGCGTGGATGAACTGGGCAAACGCCTGCATCCGCCCCGTGCGGACGTCGTCCACGAGCGCCTCCCGCTCATACAGACCGCTGCCCACGATCAGGCAAATGTAGGCCAGATAGTCCTGGTTGTCGGCGGTAAAGGGGTGGAATTCGGGCTGGTTGAGCTGATCGTAAGCCGCCTGGAACCGTTCCGGGTCGAACGCTGCCCCCAGCAGATCGCCGACGGTGCGCCGCACCGCCGCCACTCGCGCCGCGTCGATGACGTGATCGTTGCGTCCGCGCGCGCCGAGCGTCGTCTTGTCCAGGTCGAGGACGACCGCCGTGCTCTCGTCCACCGGAAAGCCTTGTTCGCGACAGAACGCATCGAACTCTGCCAGCAGCGTCCAGCGGTTCGCCAGGTAGAGCATGTGACCATCCTGCATCGCGATGTCGACCTGGGCGGGTGCGGGCTTCTCCGCGCCGATGAAGGCAACGCCGGGCCAGTTCCCTGCGCGGCAAATGTTGGCGAAGGCTGTGCCGTCGTTCAGGCGTGTATCGCCCACAAAGATCAAACGCGAAATCGACGTTCCCGGCGCATCGAGCGCGCGGGCCAGACGCAGCAAGTGGACAATCGCGCGCGCATAATCCGCCTCACTCTTGCGCGGAATCGTATTGGCAGGAATCCCCACCTCCGCGCGCATCTCAGCCAGACGCGGCAGACGCCCATCAGCGGCATCCAAATTCCGGTACACAATCCGATCCCC
>DAIUDK010000046.1:2970-5400 GCA_036845725.1 Chloroflexota bacterium | reverse complement strand
CCCGCCGCCACGAGAAGTTCGGCGTTGAGGATTGCGCCGCTGGCTGCACCGCGCAGGGTGTTGTGGCTGACAGTCGTCATGCGGATGTCCAACAGCGGGCAGGGACGCACGCGACCCACGGAGACCGCCATACCGCCCCCGGCGTCGCGGTCGCGGCGGGGCTGCGGGCGATCCGGTTCGGTCCGCATGACGAGTGGTCGCTCCGGCGCGCTTGGCAAGCCGCGAGACACCTCCGCCCCGCGGAAGTCGCGCAGCGCGGCGATGACGTCCTCCACCGATGCCGGGTGCTCGAAACCGACCGACAGGCTCACCGTATGCCCATCGAAGACGGGAACGCGGTTGGCGTGCGCGCTGAGCACGATGTCGGCGTCCACACCGCGACCATCCACCACACGCCCCAGCATCTTGCGCAACTCTTGCGCGAACTTCTCCTCCTCGCCCGCGATGTAGGGCACGACGTTGTCCAGAATATCGAGCGAGGCCACGCCGGGATACCCCGCGCCGGAGATCGCCTGCATCGACGTCATAAAGACCTTGCGAACGCCAAACGCCGCGTCCAGCGGCTTGAGCGGCAGCGCCACGCCCGTGATCGTGCAGTTAGGACTGGCGACGATGAGGCCGGGCCAGCCGCGCCCGGCGCGCTGCGTTTCGATAAGTGCCACGTGATCGGCGTTGACCTCCGGGATGAGCAACGGCACGTCGGCCACGGGGCGGTACGCCGAAGCATTCGTGCAGACGGCGTACCCCGCTCGCGCGAACTCCGGCTCGATCTCGTGCGCCACATCCGCTGGCAGCGCAGAAAAGACCAGCTTCGCGGGCAGATTCGGCTCCAGCGTCTGCACCACCATCTCGTTCACAACGGGCGGTGGATCGCCGGGAATCACCCACTTGCAGACATCGGCGTACCGTTTTCCCGCGCTCCGCTCCGACGCCGCCAGCGCCGTCACCTCGAACCACGGATGTCCCGCCAACAACTGAATAAACCGCTGTCCCACCGCCCCCGTCGCGCCCAAAACGCCAACCGGAATTTTACGACCTACCATTGATCACCTCGCTGTGAAGTTGCCGCACGGCTTCGGTGGCTTGGTCGGCGGCGACGACGAGGGAGATGCTGCACTCCGACGATCCCTGCGCGATGGCGATGACGTTGATCTGCTTCTGCGCCAGCGCGCCAAAGAGCCGCGCCGCCACGCCCGGCGTGCCGCGCATCCCCGCGCCGATGGCGGTCACGATCACCACGTCATCCATCGCCCAGACCCGGTCGATGTCGCGCCGTGATAGTTCCAGCGCCATCTCTTCTTCGATGGCGGCGATCACACCCGCTGCCGTATCCGTGGGAATCACGAAACAGATCGACTGCTCCGACGACGCCTGCGAGATCATCAGCACGCTCGCGCCCTGGCTGGCGACGGCGGAAAACGTCCGCGCGGCAATGCCGGGGACGCCCATCATCCCGCGCCCTTCCACGTTAACCATGCTCAGTCCCTTGATAGCCGAGACCGCTTTGACGGTGCCCGGCGTGCTCTCCGGTTCGCGCACGATGCGCGTGCCGGGGCAGATGGGATTGAACGTGTTCTTGACCCACAATGGGATGCCGCGTTCGACCACGGGGCTGATCGTCTTGGGATGCAGTATTTTCGCGCCGAAATAGGCCAGTTCGGCCACCTCACTATACGAAAGCACGGGGATCACACGCGCGTCGGGGACGATGCGCGGATCGGTGGTGAGAACGCCATCGACGTCGGTCCACGTCCACACCTCGTCGGCGTCGAGCGTCACACCGAGGATAGCGGCGCTGTAATCGCTGCCGCCGCGCCCCAACGTCGTCGTGATTCCGTCCTCCGTCGCGCCCATAAAGCCGGTGACGACGGGGACAACGCCGGCTTCCAGCAGCGGGAGCAATCGCGCCTGAGTGCGCGCGCGGGTAAGATCCATCAACGGCGTGGCCTGCTGGAAACGCCGGTCAGTGACGATCAACTCGGTGGCGTCCACCGCCTCGCTGCGCAATCCCATCTGCCGCAGCCGCGCCGCCACGATGCGCGCGTTCATCCGCTCCCCCAGCGAACTGATCGCGTCCATCGCGCGCGGCGTCACCTCGCCGAGCACCTGCACACTGCGGCAGAACGTGGCGAATTCGTCCAGATAGGCATCCAACGTTTTCAGCAGCGTCGTCCGCTCGTCGGCATCGGACAACAGTTCGGCGACCGCAAGTGTGTGTTTCACCCGCAGATCTGTGACGAGCGAGGCATACGTCTGCCCGTCGCCGGAGGCCGCCGTGCGCGCGCCCTGGATCAGCGCATCGGTCACGCCGCGCATCGCCGAGACGATCACCACCAGGCGTTCCCAGGCCTGGGCCTGCTCCTGCACAATCGCGGCGGCCTGCGCCACCGCCGGCGCGCCGCCGACCGACGTGCCGCCAAATTTCATCAC
>DAIUDK010000046.1:0-2870 GCA_036845725.1 Chloroflexota bacterium | reverse complement strand
GACAGGATATTATACACGGTTCGCGGGGTTGGGAAATGAGAGAAACACCAGATGACAAAACTTCAAAACTAAATATAATTTTAGATAGAACAGCAAACCCAATCTTGAAGGAGCGCGCCACCTTGCCCGTTTTCCTGTTTACCGACATCGAAGGCTCGACCGACAAGTGGTCGCGGTTCCCCCACGCGATGCAGGAGGCGCTGGTGCGCCACAACGATCTCGTGGAGGCGGCCATTGTGCGGCGTGGCGGAAAGGTCGTCAAGAATACGGGCGACGGCTATTTCGCGGTCTTCGAAGGCGGCGAACCACTGGCCTGCGCCATCGAAATTCAGTGGCTTTTGGCGCAGCAGGATTGGAGCGAGATCGGCGAGTTGCGGGCGCGCATGGCGCTGCACACCGGCGAAGCCCGACAGCGCGAGGGTGATTACTTCGGCCTGGAAGTGAGCCGCACGGCGCGATTGATGTCTTCAGGCTGGGGCGGACAAATCCTGCTCACCTGCGAGTTGGCGCGCGCGGCGACGCTTCCGCCCGACGCCGCGCTCTACGATCTGGGTAATCACCTGCTCAAAGACCTGAACGAACCGCAGCACATCTACCAACTGCTGCACCCCACCCTCCAACGCAATTTCCCGGCGCTGCGCACGCTCACGGCGCAGCCTCACAACTTACCCCCACAGCCCACACCCTTCGTCGGGCGCGAAGAAGAACTGGCGCAGATCTCGACTCAGTTGGCGGACCCGGCTTGCCGCTTGCTGACACTTATCGGACCGGGCGGCATCGGGAAGACGCGGCTGGCGCTGCAGGCCGCCGCCGAACAGGTCGAGGCGTTCGCCCAGGGCGCGTACTTCGTCCCGCTCGCGCCGCTGACGTCCGGCGAGCTGCTCATCTCGGCCATCGCCGACGCGCTGCACCTCTCCTTCTACCAGCACGAGCCGCCGCAGCGCCAACTGTTCACCTACCTACGGGAAAAGCAATTGCTCCTCATCCTCGACAACTTCGAACACGTGATGGATGGCGCGTCGCTGGTCGCCGAGCTGCTGGCGCACGCGCCCGGCGTCAAAATACTGGCGACGTCACGCGAGCGCCTCAACGTGCAAAACGAATGGATTTTCACCGTCGAGGGGATGCAGTATCCGACCAAGACATCCGATCCCGATATGGAAGTGTATCCGGCGGTGCAACTGTTCCTGCAAAACGCACAGCGCACCGCGCCGATGTTCACGTTCGACACGGACACGCGCGCCTGCATCGCACGCATCTGCGCGCGGGTTCACGGGATGCCGTTGGCGATCGAGCTGGCGGCCTCGTGGCTGCGGATGCTCTCGTGCCAGGAGATCGTCGTCGAGCTGGAGAACAGCCTCGATCTACTCAGCAGCCAGATGCGCGACCGGCCGGAACGCCATCGCAGCCTGCGGGCCGTCTTCGAGTACTCCTGGCAGTTGCTCACCGTCGAAGAGAAGACCGCGCTGCAAATCCTGTCCGTCTTCCAAGGGAATTTCCGGCGCGAGGCGGCGTTCGCCGTGCTGCGCGCGCCGGATGCGCCTACCAGCGCGCTCGAAGTGCTGGCGCTGTTGACGGCGTTAGTGGACAAATCCATGCTGCAACGCCGCACCAACGGCACGTACACTATGCAAGCCTTGCTGCACCAATATGCCCTCGAAAAACTACACGCCGATCCAACGCTCGAAGTGCAGGTCCGGCAGCGCCATTGCAGCTACTACGCCGATTTCGTGCAGCAGCAGCACGCGGATTTGGAGGGCGCGCAGCAAACCGCCGCGTTGGATGCCATCGCCGAAGTGCTCGACGACGTGCGTGCGGCCTGGCAATGGGCAGTGCGACAAAACTGTACCGCGTGCCTGGAACAGGCCATGCACAGTTTGACGTTCTTCTTCAGTTTACGCGGACGCCCTCTGGAAGGGTTAGCGCTCTTCGAAGAAGCGCTTGCCGGTCTGGAACCGCTATCCACCCCCGAAGCAGAGTCCGCACGTGGCTGGCTGCTGGCGCGCGCCGCAAATCTGGCCGCGGCAAGCAACGAGTTAGAACAAGCCCAAGCTCTGGCAGAACGCGCATTAGCGCTCAACCAAAAACTAGGGGTTGCCGCGGCTGTCGCCGCAACGCACACGCAACTAGGCCGGGTGGCCTGGCTGCGCGGCGAGTATCCCCTGGCGGAAGAACATTATCGCCAGGCTCTCGAATTCCAAACAACAGCGGGCCATCTCAATGGGCAGGCGCGAGCACTCGACTACCTGGGGACCAACGCCTGGGCGCTAGGACATTACGCCGAGGCGCAGGACTATTTCGAGCGCAGCCTGGCTTTGTTCCGCCAGACTGGCAACCTGCACAGCATCGCCCTGGTATTCGATCATCTCGGCGTTGTGGCACGGGATACGGGCAAGGTAGACACCGCGCAGGCGTGTTTCCGGCAAAGTTACGAAATCTTCAAAACCCTGGGCGCGCAGATGAACCTGGCCTTCGCCGCCAATCACCTGGCCGGCGTGCTCGGTAATCTGGCCGAAGCCGAACTGTACTTCGCGCAGTGCATCGCCATCGGCAAAGAATATGGCGATCAGCGCATCGTGGGCTATACCCTAAACGACTGGGGATCATTGCACATACAGACCGGCGACACCGCGCGCGCTCAACCGATGTTCGAAGAAAGCCTGACCATCTTCGAAACGCTGGGGGAGCAATTTGGCGTGGCGTTGGGGCACTTCAATCTGGGCAATCTCATGCTCGAGAACGACCAGCACGAAGCGGCGCGGCAACACCTTTACAACGCCGTGAAAACCGCCCTGGCTATCGAGAATATGCGTCTGGTCGCCATGGCGCTCAACGGTTGGGCGGGATACCTGCTCGCCACAGCCCAATAC